>JAUZPJ010000360.1 GCA_030706025.1 Bacillota bacterium
ATGGTGGCTTTGTGGCTATGCTTCCTCAAAATGCTCTTCCTTCAAGTTTGAATTACTTCTTGTTATTTAATAAAGGGTATATTTCCAAGACAACCGTTGTGGGTAACAACAGCGGCGTCTCACAAAATTTAGAGCAACAATTGCAGCAATTGCTAAATCATTAACGCTTAATAAGCCTCTATCATAGTTGTTGTTCGAAAGGTTTTACCGTGTACAACTTAAGGATTTCAGCCATTGACAGCTTACCTTCATGCAAGGTAAGCTGTTTTTCAGGCCAATGGGTATTTGCGCGGCTTGGCGCCAGCCAAGTTTTCTTTGTTTTTTCCTTGGCGTAGATATTAAGATTATTTTTTATAAATACTAAGGCAGGAAGGAAAACTTAAGGAAAGGTCGAATAGACTAAGTAGTAATCATTGGACTAATTAACCGGTCCAATTAGGATTAATCCATTCCCTATTTAGTGTAGGAACATAAGAATAAATTGCACATAAAATGCTAGAGCCAGTTTAGATAAGATCGCAAGTAGTTGCTTGGACGGGGAAGGGGGTGTTTGGGATGGATCTCGATCGTCAAAGTGGTGTGCCCTATTATATCCAGCTTAAAGAGCAGATTCGGCGCAAAATCACCCAAGGAATGTGGACTGCGGGGACGAAGTTATTAACAGAGCGGGAGTTGGCCGAACGTTTAGCAGTGAGCCGCAATACGGTAAGCCAAGCTTATAAGGAATTAGAGAGTGAAGGGGTCTTAAGTTCGGTGCGTGGACGAGGGACTTTTGTCGCGGACACCCAGCGGATTATGCAACAAGAAGGACGCAAAGAAAAGGTTTTGCGGATCGTGGATGTTGCTATGGAAGAGGCTGTAGGGTTAGGGTTCTCGATTGATGACTTTGTCTCCTTTGTCCATGTGCGCGGGATGGAAAAGAAAGAGCTCCTTTCTCGTCGAAAGGTGGTCTTTGTGGTTGGGGATCCCGAACAACTAGGAGAAGCCCATTGGAATCTCGGTCCCGGCGTAAGTTTGTTGCCTTTCTTACTTTCGGAACTAAAGGAATCGCCCAGAGTGCAAGAACGTTTAGCGGGCATGGATATGGCTGTTACTGGAGTGAATCACCTTACGGAAGTTAAAACGTTATTAAATGGATTATCCCTTCCGATTCTAGGGATTTCACTTCAACCTAAACTTGAAACAATTGTGCGTATTGCCAAATTAGCGATGGGCCGGGAGTTGGCCTTAGTATGTGAAAGCTATCAATTTGCTGAAAACGTTAAAGCTGCCTTGAATCAAGCTGGTTTATATCCGGTCTTGAGAACCCTGATTCAGCCCAAAGAGACGGTTTTACGCGAGGTTTTGCAGGAATGCGGGGCTGTAATCCTTGCTCCCAAACTCCGTTTTCAGGTAGCAAAGGCGCTTCCAGAAAATATGGAATGCATCGAATTTCGCTTTGAACCGGATGCAGGGAGTCTTAATTTACTTAGAGGTGCTTTACTTGAATTAAAGGGGGAGAAACGTTGAAAAAGCAACGAGTAATAGGTATGTTTGACTCCGGAGTCGGTGGACTTACGGTCATGAAAGAGATTCTCGAGCAGCTGCTTGATGTTCGGATCGTTTATTTTGGAGATACCGCGCGGGTTCCGTATGGTAATCGTACGCGCGAAGAGCTGATCCGTTTCGGAGAAGAGATCGTTTCCTTTCTGATTGGGCAAGGGGCAGAAGTGATCGTTGTTGCTTGTAATACCAGTTCGGCAACCGCCCTTCCGATTTTGCGCGACCGTTTTGATATCCCGATGATCGGTATGGTCGAACCCGGAGCCCGAATGGCCGTGGAGAAATCCATTGCTGGCAGGATTGGGGTAATTGCCACTGAAACCACGGTGCGCAGTAAGGCCTATTCCTCCGCAGTGAGTCGTTCCTTGGCCAAAGGAATATTGCCTGAGGACGCTGAGCTTAGAAGGGCTTGGCAACAAGGAGAACAAGACATAAGCGTTGTCAAGGCCCAGGGCTGTCCTCTTTTTGTACCTTTGATTGAAGCAGGGTTGTCTAACTCTGCTGAAGCTCGTGGGATTGCTAAAACTTATCTAACCCCACTTAAGGAGGCTGGTGTCGATGTACTGATCTTGGGATGTACACATTACCCCTTTCTAGAACCCGCCCTTAGAGAAATACTCGGTGAAGATGTGTCAATTGTTGACCCAGCATTGGCAGTTGTGAAAGAGTTAAAGGTAGTGCTTGAACAAATGGATACACAAGAAAAAGAGGGATCTTCAGGACAGGCTGGAAATTCGGAAAATACTGGAACCATTAAACTAGTAGCTCCACCCTCGGCTTTGGTGTTAGGCAAGGGTTACTGGCTAACGCGCTACTTTGTAAGTGGAGATCCTGATCTTTTCCGACAAGTCGGCAATACGCTGCTGCAAGTTCCGATTGACCTTGTGGAGCAAGTGACGCTGGGGGACTGACTTCGAGATTCGAGTTTCGAAGTTTGAGGTTCGAGGTTTGGGGTACAAGCTTCATGATTCAAGATTCGGGGTCCTTGAGATCGAGGTGTGTGTTTAGTTAAACGGTAATATGTACTGGGGGAATTATTATGGAACAAAAGACCTTAGTGTTAGGAGTTATCGGCGCGGATGTTCATGCTGTGGGGAACCGAATTTTGGACTATGCGTTCACTCAAGCGGGGTTTAAAGTGATTAACATTGGAGTACTTGCGACACAGGAGGAATTCATCCATTCGGCCATTGAGACCAATGCGGATGCTTTGATGGTCTCCTCCTTATATGGACATGGAGAGATGGATTGCCGAGGGTTGCGTGAGAAGTGTCAGGAGATGGGAATTGGCAAAATTCTGATGTATGTCGGTGGTAACTTGGTGGTCGGCAAACAAGACTTTGAGTCTGTCGAGGCACGCTTCCTTGCTATGGGTTTTGACCGAGTTTATCCGCCCGGGACGATGCCAGAGACGGCGATTGCTGAGTTGCGTAACGATGTAGGGATGAAGTAAAGTGCGAATTTACCCACGGAAAATTTAAGGGGGAATGGGCCTTGCAAGCAGTCCTTCTCATTGATTTTGGCAGTACATATACCAAAGTGACAATCGTAGATCTTGATCGCGAGGAGATCATCGGGACGGCCCGAGCGGGTACGACCATTGAAA
>JAUZPJ010000361.1 GCA_030706025.1 Bacillota bacterium
TATTGCCGGGGTAGACGTGACCCGTATACAGTCTTTGCTTAATCACTCCTCGCCAAAAGAAACCCTTCGGTACATAGGAATCACCCAAGACGAGTTGGATGATGTGTATTTAAATCTAAATCTATAATCGAACTTGAACAGTAGTGCAACTATTACGGACTAAACTAAATGCATTCATGAGGGAGGATTTTATTATAGTGGGTATTGAGGCTTCTAACAGATTAAAACTTTCTTCGGGCAGCGACTATGAAGATGAGAAGAACTTTTTTAAGAATGTTCTTGAAATAGCAAAAGAACTGTGCACCTTAAAATTAAACCCTGGGGATATAGCCGTAGATTGTACGATGGGAAATGGAAATGATACATCATTTTTATGCAGTTTAGTTGGAGAAAAGGGAAAAATATATGCTTTTGATATTCAAGAGGAGGCAGTTATTGCAACGAGGAAGAAACTCCAAAAATTGAATCTTCTCGAAAGAGCTGAACTGATACTCGATGGCCATCAAAATATTGATAAATATTTTATTGGAAACGTAAGATTAGTAATATTTAATCTAGGATACTTACCGAGGGGAAATCATGAAATCACGACAAAAAAGGAAACTACCCTGCAAGCTGTTCAGAAGTGTTTAGATCTACTTGAACCTAATGGTATAATATTACTTGTTATCTATCCGGGACACGAGAATGGTAAATTGGAAAAAGAGGCTTTAGAATCCTTTACATCAAAGTTAAATCAAAAGGTGTATAATGCGGCTAATATTTGCTTTACGAATCAGATCAATCATCCACCTGAACTGATTTGTATAGAAAAAGTTTGTCCTAAATAAATGAAAGGGAGAGGGAGACTAATAATATGCTTCAGGAAGTCATTTATAGTTACAGTCAATTTTTTTCATGGGATGCAATGTGGGGAGTAATTTCAACCCCCTCAAATTGGGGAATTATTCTTTCACTAGTGGTCTTAGAGGGTTTACTATCATCCGATAATGCACTTGTACTTGCAACACTAGTAAGTAACCTTGGGACTCAAAGGGAGCGCAAATTAGCACTATTTGCCGGCATATGGGGAGCATATTTCTTTAGATTCCTAGTCATTGGGTTCGGGATATATTTGATACACTTCTGGTGGATCAAAGTTCTTGGGGCTCTCTATTTATTATGGATGTCGGCAAAATATTTCTTTTTTAGCGAAGATGAAGAAGGCGAGACAAAACCTGGTTCGACATCATTTTGGATGACCGTGCTGCAGGTTGAGTTGATGGATATTGCTTTTAGTATTGATAGTATATCAGCGGCATTTGGAGTTAGCGAAAAAGTGTGGGTGCTTTTTCTCGGTGCAATTATTGGTATCCTTGCGATGAGGGGAGTTGCCCAGATCTTTGTCAAATTACTTGAGAGATTCAGTGAATTTGAAACAACAGCTTACGTTTTGATAGGAATCATTGGATTAAAGATGATGGCTTCGGTATTCGGGTATCGTCTATCCGATTGGACCTTCTTTTCCTGCTTAGTGATTGTGTTCCTTGGCACGTTCGCAGTTCATTATCTTCGTTCAAAAATTTCTTCTGATCCTAATTCACCAAAATGAAATTACAATAGTTAAGTCATATTAACCCCTGTGTTTAAGTATTTGATAGTTTTCTTTGGACCAGTGATAATCGCCCTATCATATGATATTTTCACAATGATGTCAGAAGCATAATAAGAGAATTTGTAAGGATGCATAAATTTCATTTCGAAGTCATGACAAAGGATAGATTGATATCCCATATTATTTAATTGCCTTCTAATCTCATGGATAAATCGCGAATAATTATTTAGGGGTAAAATGACCGTACTCCTTCGCGTATTATAGGCAGTAATTAAAGAATATAACGCTGCTAGTCCAATAAATAGTGAGTTGTACGATTTTGGGACTCCAGAAAAATTAGATACAATTAACAGTGCAAAAAATGGCGAGGATGAAAGCGAGAATACACTCAAAAATATTTTCAAGAAGCTGCATGCTTTTTTCAATTCGCCCTCGCTCCTTTCAGTAGTAGGTAAACCATATTATTCAAGATTAATGTTTTTGTTCACTTTTAATGCGGTGAGTCATATTCAATCCACTAACTTAATACGTTTTATAGTTTTAACCGCAGTAACATGGTTAGATTAGAGGACACTTTCCTTTGTATAGATCCCCCTTTGAACTGCTTCCAATAACCTATATTCTTGTTTAAGTGATAAAGATCACGATGAGTGAATGATTTACAAGATATTGATGTAAGCTTTTCCCTTCCATTCGTTAGCAAAACCATAATTTTGTCAACATGTTGAACGACATCCTCACGGGTCGGAAAGAAAACTATTCTTATTTCGACAAAGTGAGCTCCTGAGAATATAGATCGTCGTTCAATATACTTTACTAAATCCATTTGCTAGTATAGGAGAAAAATTCTATACTAAATGAGTATTAGATTTCCGAATTAAATCCGTACTTGTAGATGAGATTCTATTTATCATGGAGGAATTTATGAAAAAAAAATTTCTAAAAATAATTGGTATTATGGTCCTATTAATAGCACTTGGCGGCTTTTGGGGATACAACAAATATTTTAAACCTGACCCGAAAATCCAACAACAACTTCAGAACCAATTTGGGGCAGATTTTTTTAATTCATTTGATACTGAAAAAGCAGTTAATAGTTCCGGACCAGTTAATAATGCAAAAACAGTGGATGACTTAGCCAAGAAGATCGATACTCCAACAATTGTATCAATCATGGAAAAGGGAACTAAACAAGAGGAAGGTAAAGGGGTGACACCTTTAACTCCTGCGAATGTACCCATTGAAGCAAAACCAGTTACACAAGACGAAATTTATAATAAGTATAAGCCTCAGTTTAACTATTTGCAGAATGTGGCCTTAGGCCGTTTAGATACTTTGTATTCGGCTGCAATTCAGGAATATGTGCAGGGTAGTAAAACTGGCACATTGAACCGTGCTGCGCTTGCCCAAAAATATATTCAAGCTGGAACAATGCTTGAGGCTAACGTGGATAGCCAATTTAACAATACTCTTAATAAGATGCAAGCTGATCTGATTGCCAATAATCTCCCTACCGATACGGTTGGTGTTATTAAAAATGAATATGAAAA
>JAUZPJ010000362.1 GCA_030706025.1 Bacillota bacterium
CCTTAGATATGTTAGATTCCGTGGTTTTCATAAAACCAGCTGGAATTAATAAACACTCACTCTCCGATTATTTGAACATAACTGTTCCAGGTATTGACTAGGTTTGGTCCTTCCTCCCCCTGTGTGGCAATGGCCACAACACCCTCGTGCTTAAGTATCTCTAGAAGCTTGTCCGGAATCATAAATACCTCCCCTTTTCGTGTTAAAATAGTTGCTTGTAAACATAATTATAGAGGAATGATAACCAATCAAAGTGATCTGAATTACGGATTGGCACACAATTATATTTTTTCCATCGGAAGCCTTTTTATGTGTGTGAATTTGGTCTTTAATATTTGCAGGGCTAATACTCTGCCCCTTGTTATGTACCCATATAGCAGAGTAATAATTTAATATAACTCATTAAAACGGAGAAGAATATGAAGAAATATGAACAAAATAAAGTTAGGTGAGATTGAACTTTGACTAAAAACTATACTAAGGATGATTCAGACGTTCGACTGGCAGAGCGGGAGTGGATGGTTCAAAAACAACTTATAGGCCGTGATATAACGGATAGGGCAGTCATTAATAGCATGCTTACGGTTCCGCGGCACGTGTATGTTAAAGAAGATAAACAAGATTATGCGTACTATGATACCGCGTTGGAGATTGAAGAGAGTCAGACGATTAGTCAGCCGTATATTGTGGCGCTCATGGCTCAGGCTCTGAATCTGAAAGCAAGCGATAATGTTTTAGAAGTAGGAACGGGTTCTGGTTATTCCGCCGCTATTCTATCCCGCATAGCCGCGAACGTATATACAATTGAACGTCATGAAGAACTTGCCCATCTTGCGAAGGAACGGTTTAGGAATCAGGGTTATGAAAATATTGAAGTGCGCGTTGGTGACGGAACGCTTGGATGGGCAGAAAAGGCACCGTTTGAAGCTATCCTAGTTACGGCCGGGGGACCTATAATTCCGGAGCCCTTGACCGATCAATTGGCTATCGGTGGACGTTTGGTTATTCCTGTCGGGGATAAGGGAGAACAAAAGCTGATACGGGTAAAGAAAACTGCGACGAGTGACCTAATAGAAGAAAATTTGGGGTTGGTGCGTTTTGTTCCACTCATTGGCACAGAGGGTTGGAGTGAGACAAACCCTAGACACTTACAGTGAGAATTTAGACCAAAAATATAGCCAAGGTTGGAAACCATATTTTTATAAAGATGAATTAAACGATTATGCTAAACGTCCTTAAACCAGTCTTTTTTTGTTATAATGAAGTGAGACGGACTAGTTCGTAAAACTTAAGGAGATGCTCACCTTTATGATCGAAAAAGCCTTGGGTGTTCTGAGAAAGTATTTTGGCTATACCCAATTTCGGGATGGCCAGCAAAAAGTGATCGAAAGTTTACTTCAACGCACGGATACATTAGCCATTATGCCAACGGGGGCAGGAAAATCGCTGGCCTACCAAATCCCTGCACTATTGTTTGCTGGAACAACAATCGTCATTTCACCGCTTATTTCCTTGATGAAAGACCAGGTAGATGCTTTACAGCAATATGGGGTTCCGGCTACTTTTATTAATAGTTCGTTGTCACTAAAAGAGGTCAGGTCACGAATTGAACGGGCTGCATGTGGAGAATTCAAACTCTTGTATATTGCCCCTGAACGTTTGGAATCGGAAAGTTTTCGCAGCCTCTTAGGTGTGCTGCAGGTTTCGTTTTTAGCTATTGATGAAGCTCATTGTGTATCGCAATGGGGACATGATTTTCGCCCCAGTTACCTTCAGATTGGATCTTTTCTCAAATCGTTTTCGAAGCGACCTATGATTGGGGCTTTCACAGCGACGGCAACCGAGGAGGTCCAAACAGATATTATTAGGTTGTTGGAGTTAAACCATCCGAATGTATTTGTTTCCGGCTTTGACCGTCCGAACCTTACGTTTTCTACGCTTCGAGGGGAAAACAAGAAGGTTTTTGTTTTGGAGTATGTGCAATCGCATGTCGATCAATCAGGAATTATTTATGCCGGAACCCGCAAAGAGGTAGATAACCTGCATGGGATACTTATAAAGAATGGTATAACCGCCGGAAAATATCACGCGGGGATGACGGATGAAGATCGTCAAAAGAGCCAAGAAGATTTTCTCTATGATGAAAGAACGGTCATGGTGGCCACTAATGCATTCGGTATGGGGATCGATAAGTCCAATGTGCGCTATGTAATTCATTATAATATGCCGAAAAATATGGAAGCCTACTATCAAGAGGCGGGTCGTGCAGGGCGTGACGGTGAACCAGGGGAGTGCCTTCTGTTGTTTTCTCCACAAGATGTGGTGTTGCAGAGATACCTCATAGAACAGACGATTTTTCAGCCAGAGCGAAAAATGCATGAGTTGAAGAAGCTGCAGGGGATGGTCGATTATTGTCATACCCCTCGATGCTTGCGCAAAACAATTCTGGAGTATTTTGGGGAAGAAGACATTCAAGAAGATTGTGGTAACTGTAGTAATTGCAACGACGAACGTGAGTTGGTAGACATTACAGTAGATGCTCAAAAAATATTTTCTTGCATTTATCGGATGCGTGAGCGTTTTGGAATAGGTATGGTGGCTGACGTTTTAAAAGGATCGCGCAATAAGAAGATCTTGGAGTTAAGATTTGACGAACTTACGACACACGGTATTATGCACGAAGTTCCCCTTCAAGAAATCAAAGATCGCATTAACTACTTGGTGGCAGAGAATTACTTACAATTATCAAACGGGGAATACCCTGTCGTAAAACTTCAGCCTAATGCGGTTTCGGTAATAAAAGGGGAAGCTAAAGTCACACAAAAAGTGTCGCTGCCACCTTCTCGTGAGGAAGCGGAAGAGGTTAGCTTGTTTGATCATCTGCGTGCACTCCGGAGAGAAATTGCCCGTCGTGAAAACCTTCCACCCTATATGATCTTCGCTGATAGTACGTTGAGGGAAATGGCTCAGGTTTGTCCCAAAGATCGCAGGGCGATGATTCGCATCAGTGGGGTTGGAGAACGGAAATTGGAGAAATATGGGGACGATTTTATAGCTGGAATTCGGAGTTTTAATGAAGAAGCTGTAAGCAAAAGAGTCTCAGGTGGTACCATAGC
>JAUZPJ010000363.1 GCA_030706025.1 Bacillota bacterium
GATAAAAGATTGTTTCAATCGATTTACTGATTCTATTGGAGAGCGCTTGATATCCTGCCGAATTGGGATGTAGACCATCCTTGGCGAGATAGCGGCCTAGATTATATTTCAACAGATCGTAGGTTGGAATAAAAATTGCTTTTCCATCAGTATCTATGAGTTGTTGAGTATTATAGTTCCAGGTATTTAAAAGTGTTGTATCTTCTGAGCTGGTCATCTTTTCGTAAGGATTATAAAGACCAAGAAAAATCACGACGGAATTGGGATTGTTAGTCCTTAGCTCTTTAAGTATTTGTTTCAAATTGTTTAGATACCTATCTTGTCTTTCTTTATATACATCTTCTTTAGCAACATCGTTTAGGGAAAGGATACTTCGGATATCATTTCCTCCAATCGAAACTAAGATTAGATCCGATTCAGTGATTGTTTTGCCAAGCTTTTTGCTTTGGAGCTGTTCTAAAAGACCTAGGCTCTCTAGTCCGTCTATTCCTGCGTTATTGATGAGGATTTCTTTTGAGGTGTTGTTTTTGAAAGAGTCTTGTAGATAGCCCGAAAACCCCTTGCCTTTTTCATCGCCAGTTCCTTTGGCAATAGAATCTCCAAGGATAAGTACTTGAAATGAGTTGGAATTCTTTGACGATAGTTTTGTTGACTCACCTATAGAATGAGGAATTTGACCATTAGCTGATGAATGAGGATTGACTGCCATTGTCACACTAATTGCCTGGTAGAAACCCGACGTTAATGCGATGAGACTCACGAAGGCAATTATAACAATTGCGATCCACATGCTCTTTTTTATCATGTTAATTCTCCTTAGACGAGGATATCTTGTTTTGTGAAATAGATAAAACTAACCGTGATGGCTGCTAAAGCCCAGCCTAATAGGACCGTGATCGAGAACAGCATATTCATTCCCTCGATTGGTTGCAGCGATCCTGATAAGTAATCGGTTAGCCGGAGATTGACCATGAACATATAGCGTGTGATCCTCCAATCTGAGAGAAAGTAGCTAATGAAATTTCCCGCTACAAGGGTGGACATGATTATACCTATCGATGCAGCTGTGCTTTTTACTAAGATTGAGATCATAAACGAGATACTGCCTACGACAACGGCAACATAAAAGGCCAAGGAATAAACCATGAGAGAATATTGCCACTGTGGAACGTTAAAGACACCAGAGGAGTCCAATTTACCCGCAAAGATTTTAAAGCCTGTTGCCACAGGGGCAAGCCAACCCCCAAAACCAAAGAAAAACCCAGAAATAATTGCCGAGAGTGCGAAGGAAAAGAAGATTACAATAATCTCCAAGATGATCAGGGTTAAATACTTGCTGAGTAGAATCTTCCATCTGGGAACATTCCTGACAAGAAGCAGCTTAATGGTTCCGCTAGAAGATTCTCCGGATACCATATCAGCCGCTAACATGATAATGAGAAGAGGTAGGAACAAGAAGATCGATTGTTCCATGAATTTAGTCGTGAATTTTGCTGCGGACTGTTCAAGTGGGTTAATATTATTATCAAGGTTATATTGTAGTTGTTCCATTCTTACCCGAAGTGAGGATTTACTTTTCTCATCTGAATAGGGGCTGTCGAGCCTGTTTTTCATATCGATCAATTGCTGATCCGCAAGCTTGCGCCAGTCAGCGGTTGCTGAAATTCCCATCCGTTGGGATAGTTGGGCCTTAGTTCTTTCTAAAGTGTGTTTTTGACCATAGGCAAAGACCGAAATCAGGACTATAAGAATCGCAAAAACAAAAATTAGTCGCTTCTTAGAAATCATTTTAATGACTTCATTTTCAATGAGGCTAAACAATTTGATCACCTTCTGTAAGGTCTAGAAAAAGATCTTCTAACGTGGTTTGCTTTGCCGAGCAGTAGGTGAGGGCAAGGCCTTCTTTTATAAAAGATTCATTAATTTTATCGAGAGGGTGCTGATTTAGATTGGCGCTAATGGTATTCTTTTTTAACTGAACGGCTTCAATATTCCAACGCTTAACGAGGATCTCAATCGCCTTTTCGGGATTATTTAGCTGCCATTCTATCCGATCATCATGTAAGATATCCTGAACATTAGCGGTTTTGATGACGCTTCCTTGCTTGATAATTGAGACAACATCACACATTTGCTGAATTTCTAACAATAAATGGCTGGATACAAAGACGGTCATACCCTCTTCATAAGCAAGTTTTCTGATCAGATTCCGGAATTCGGTAATCCCTGCAGGATCGAGGCCATTCGTTGGTTCGTCAAGAATTAAAAGCTTTGGCCTAGCCATAATTGCCTGGGCAATTCCTAAACGTTGACGCATGCCCAATGAATAGGTACCTACTTTATCGCTGACTCTATTCTGGAGCCCAACCAATTCAACAACGTCTTTAATCCGCTGCTGGCTTATCGTTTTATTCATGGCGGCAAATTGTAACAGGTTTTCCATCCCTGTTAAGTATTTGTACATGTCCGGACTTTCAATAATGCAACCGACGTTTGACAAGGCTTTCACGAAATCATGGGCGACGGAGTAACCACAGATAGTTACAGACCCTTTCGTGGGTTTGATTAATCCAACGATCATGCGGATTGTCGTCGTTTTCCCAGCTCCATTAGGACCTAGAAACCCAAAAATCTGAGATGGATAAAGAGTGAGGTCTATTCCTTTGACTATTTCCTTTCCTTTAATTGTTTTTCTTAAGTTAGTGAGTTCCAAAACTGCAGTTTTCTGCATAAATTTCTCCTCTAAACGTTATTCATTTAACGACAATCGGAACCTTTAGCTATTTCCTTTGCGAGAGTGATCTTTAAGGGCGTGGTTATTCGGGGATTTGTTATTTTTTAGGAACCGTATTTACCCAGCCCCATTTCCCACATTTCGGGCATTTTGCAAAGTTGCTGCCCATTATATGAAGGGAAAAAATTGCTTTTAAAATGGGTAGACTAAATCTCTCTTTACATTTTCTGCATTCATATTCAAAATGCCGTGTTATCCAATTTTGGACTAAAAAGGAAAAGGCCAAAAGCAAAACGATCGCGACATATCTTAACATAAAAACCATCTTCTTTCTTAATTTTAGTATTATAACTGGATAATTTCGTTAA
>JAUZPJ010000364.1 GCA_030706025.1 Bacillota bacterium
TTTGGCCACATAGTAGAGGAAATCAGTCTGAGCCGGATACAATGCCGCTTGCAGGGAGGCATGTCCAGGATTGGCGATCGGGCCCGGCGGCAATCCCACATGCAAATAGGTATTATAGGGTGAAGGAATCTGAAGATCCTTGTTATAAAGCTTCGGCTTTGGGGTCTCCAGCAAAAATTGAATCGTGGCATCAATTTGAAGGGGCTTGTTAGCCTTTAGCCGATTCATGATCACCGAAGCAATCAGCGGACGATCCGATTCCATTAGCGCTTCTTTTTCGACCAATGAACCTATTGTAACCCACTGGGGAATGGTAAGCTTCATAGTACCCAGCTGTTTTTGCACTTCCGGAGTGAGTTCTTTCGAAAACTGTTGGAGGAACATATCAATCACAGCATGGGGGAGTGTTTTTCTATCAATTATGTAAGTATTAGGGGATAAGTATCCTTCTAAACGGTGAATTCCCTTAGGCGCGTTTTTTAAAAATGGGTACGGAAATTCATCCTGCGTGACGACGTTTGTAAATTCCTCTTTGCTCCCAAACCCCTTTGACACTAGCAGTTCAATAATTTGTTCTGTTGAATACCCTTCCGGGATTGTCACTCGGTTATCACCCGATACCGAGCTTTTTAATAAACGATTAATAATTTCAGAAGGGGACATCATTGGGGACAATGCATAATCTCCAACATAAATCTTAAAATTGGTTTGTTCTGTATGTGCCAAATACTTAAACGCCCAGGCACTTCGTATTAAATGACGCTGTTGTAATTCCTCAGCCAATTGAGAAATTGTTGTTCCTGAGGCGATTGTAATTTTTTCACTGTTACCAGTGGAGGAATAAGGCATTGTCGCCCAATTCCACCAAACCAAATATCCGAAGCATCCGATTAAAACCACTAGAAAAAATCCGGCGAAATTTTTCCTCGGTCCTTTTTTCCTCGAGGACATAATTCACCTCTCTTTCAAACTTGATTAAGATAGACCTCGAGCACCTACTCGTAAAATACGATTTGCTGGGGCATACGTATCTCGACTTAGAAACTGCCTAGTTTCTTTTCCGGTACTATCCCGCACAACCTTCCAAGTGTTTACGACAAGGCCCTTAACACCCATTTGTTCCTGAACGACTCGACCCTCGGCTAACTTTGTATCCTGCCTTTTTACCGTCTTATAATTCATCAGTTTTTCAACGTGTCGTTCAATACGTACGGATTTGTCCGATTTCTTCCCCAAAATTCGGAGGGTTAACATTCCGTTTTTGACTTCTGACCTTAAATAAAGCAAACCGGCTGTGTCGTTTTGGAATTTGAAGTCGATATTAGGATAATTAACCGTTGCATCTTGACCCGCTGGAACATAGCTTACTGCTACAGCATGCGGCATCCGTTCTACAACCTTTAAATTACCTAGGAGTACGGCATTATAAAGGGTTGAGGATACCTGACACACGCCCCCTCCTATACCTTGAACATACCGACCGTTGATAATTACATAAGCGTCTTTATATCCTAACCCTGGTTCTCGAGGGCCAACCGTGTTGTTGAAAGAAACTATCTCCCCAGGACGAATAACTTTGCGGTCCAAAGCTTTGGCCGCCGCTATCAAATTCGTGGACCTATTTTTCTCTTTGACGGCAAAGTATGTGGTGCTTTCTCCTATGATAGAATCAAAAGCCAAACCCTTTACTGCTTCAGTGGCAACTGTTGCCGGTACTTCAACCACGGGTATGCCTATCTGGCTCGGAACTTCGCTTAATGGAACCTGTTGAATATCGTCCATCATTCGATCTATGTCCACCGTCTGACCGTTCTTTGCCGGGATAACAAGAAACTTATCGTTTTCTATCTTATAGGAGGCATCTTTGGCCGGTCGATTTAATGGTTTAAGTTTCTCTTGAAGGGCTTGTTTCGCTTTTACCTTATCGACTTTAAGCACACTCGGCGTGGCAGCTCCTAAGTTACGCCAAATATCTCCAATCGTCTTCTGCTGATCTAACTCTATACCTATGTCTTTTAAAGTAATTGGCACCCTGGTTTTATTGTACAACAGGATACGTGTTTCTTCCAGCTTGTCCTTCGACCATTCCTCTACTTTCTCCCCTACTTCAGACGTTGGAATACCGCTTAAATCTAAATCATCCACTTTAGTTTCAGTCGGTATTCGATCAATTTTCCCACTCTCTTGATTCTCTGCGATTGGATTAGAAATTGTCTTAGTCTCGGAGGGATGGCTTGAAGGAGGGGTACATCCTTCTATAAGTAGTATCAAAAAAGAAAACGTCAAGACCCTAATAAGAGCCCAGTTCAACGATTGTTTTGTGTACTTCTTTATCACCCACACCTCCTTTTTTGAAAATTAGTATTTCCCGTAGTGTTCCATGATTATCTCTAAATTAATTTGCTTTTGTAGAAAATCATAAAATTATTAGAACATAAGAAATTAAAGCAATAAAAAGGTAACCCGTAAGCTTCTCGGCTATCGGGTTACCTTTTTATTGTATCGATTATTTGTTAACCACTTACTATGTTAGTTCATCTTCTTTAGGTTTCGCAGCGAATTTTTCTATGGTATTGGCTATGAGTATTCTTTTTCGGCGGAACTCACGCCATACAGCGATTAACAAAACTATGATCGCTCCAGCGAGCACTGAGCATAAAATGACAAGAACCAGAGGAACCTCCGTCGTCATCCAAAATAAATTGATTGCAACCGTGGCAGCATTTTGGATTGCGAAAACTGCAACGAGTAACGCGAAGATCAAGGTTAGAATTAGTAAAGTCATTTAAACACCTCTACTAAATTATTGTCGTTGGATCAATCATCGAGGTACAATGAGGACATCGTTTCGCTGCAATCGGGATTTCCGTAAAACAATAGTTACATTGTTTCGTTGTAGGAGCTTGGACTTCTACCTCTTTCTTTTTCGCAAATCGACTTAGTTGCTTAATGACAAAGAAAATGGACAGAGCGACAATTAAAAAGTCTATAATATTATTGATAAAGAGTCCATAATTCAAAGTAGCTACCCCAGCTTTTTTGGCTTCATCCATGGTTTTGAAATGTCCATTTCCCAGAACGATGAATAAATTGGAAAA
>JAUZPJ010000365.1 GCA_030706025.1 Bacillota bacterium
GATCAAAGGTTCTGTCTGCGAATTATAAACATTTAAGCGATTCTTTGCTGTTTCAACAGTGTCATCAGAACGCTGATAAAGCTCTCCACCACACTGACCGCACACTCCCTCTTGCTGAGGTGGGTTGAAGATCATATGGTAGGAAGATCCGCACTTCCGACATACACGTCGTCCAGTTAATCTAGGGATTAACACCTCTTCGTCAACTTCAATGTTAATCACACCGTCAAGCGCCATGCCAAGACGGTCTAAAATACCCGCTAAAGCACTACCTTGGGCCAGTGTCCGTGGAAATCCATCAAGAAGAAATCCATCCGCACAATCCGGCAGCGCTAACCGTTCTTCGACAATCCCAATCGTCACTTCATCGGGGACCAAGCCCCCAGCATCCATGTAGGATTTAGCCTTTAGACCTAAGGCCGTTCCCTCTTTAATTGCAGCTCTAAACATGTCACCTGTAGAAATATGAGGGAAATGAAAACGCTCTACTAGTGGATTTGCTTGCGTCCCCTTCCCTGCACCAGGGCCACCCATTAATATTATCTTCATTGTTTCTTCCTCCTCCTACTTCATTAAATCTGGTAATAATACCCCTTCCTGTATTACAACTTCTTCGACGAAAAGAGAGGGAATCCCTTCCTCGCGTGGAATTTTTTATCGACATCCAGCACTTGCTACGACAATGCCATGGACGAAACTTAAAGACAAAGCTGACTCCGCATAAAAAACGGCGTCAGCTTGCATAAGCTTACGAGGCAATGCCTCTGCCGATACACGTGGCATTGTGCCACCATGACTATATTGGCTTGCATTAATATAACACAGCCTAGAATTATTTTTGGTTGTTATGAAAATACAGAAGGAATTAGTCGAATGTTGTCGTATATTATGTTGTTCTATTAATTAAATAATGGAGATGGGAGCAGTTGTATGGGTAAACTATTAAGAACAAAATCTGTTGAATCAATGATTGCTGAAAGTGAAGGCAAAAGTGGTCTAAAAAAGGTCTTGGGCCCCGTTGATCTTACAATGCTCGGAATAGGAGCTATTATCGGTACTGGTATTTTCGTGTTAACGGGTGTTGCAGCCGCAGAACATGCGGGCCCTGCACTGGTACTATCCTTTATCGTCTCAGCTTTAGTTTGTGGTTTCGCTGCTCTCGTGTATGCTGAATTGGCTTCAACTGTTCCTGTGGCAGGTTCAGCATATACCTATAGTTATGCAACTCTTGGAGAACTCTTGGCCTGGATCATTGGATGGGATCTAATCCTGGAGTATCTTTTAGCGTGTAGTACTGTAGCTATCGGTTGGTCGGGTTATTTTCAATCCTTGCTTGCGGGGTTTGGTATTCATTTACCCGCTTGGGCGGCAGGTGCGCCTGGATCTGCAGCAGGAGCGATTGTTAATATCCCAGCAATTATAATTTCTCTTATTATCACTAGTCTTCTTGCCATCGGTATAAAAGAAGCCACCCGCTTTAACAATGCTATCGTTGTAATCAAGCTTGCTGCGGTTTTATTGTTTATCTTCGTTGGAGTTCGGTATGTAAAACCGGCTAATTGGACTCCATTCTTACCGTTTGGCATTAAAGGCGTACTAAGTGGGGCTGCTGTCGTATTCTTTGCCTATCTTGGTTTCGATTCTGTTTCGACGGCGGCTGAAGAGGTTAAAAATCCTGAAAAGGACATGCCGATTGGAATTATTGCCTCATTGGTCATTTGTACCGTTTTGTATATCGCAGTATCATTAATTCTAACAGGTATTGTCCCCTATCAAATGCTTGATGTTCCAGCCCCGGTGGCCTTAGCGTTGCAATATATTCATCAGGATTGGGCGGCTGGGATTATTTCTCTCGCAGCTCTTGGTGGTATCACGACAGTATTATTAGTAATGATGTATGGACAAACTCGAATATTCTTTGCTATGAGCCGTGATGGACTCTTACCCCGAGTATTTTCCAAGGTTCACCCCAACTATAAAACACCGTTTATCAGTACTTGGATTGTTGGAATCGTTGTTACATTAGTGGCGGGCTTCACGAAGATAAACGTCGTAGCAGAGCTCGTCAACATTGGTACACTCTCCGCCTTTGTTTTTGTTTCGATTGGTGTCATCGTGCTGCGTAAAACAAGACCAAATTTGCATAGGGCTTTTCGCGTTCCGGGCGTACCATATGTCCCCATTCTATCTGCACTATTCTGCGTGTTTCTAATGGTTCAATTACCTGTTCTGACTTGGATTCGTTTTGTAGTCTGGTTACTCATTGGATTGGTGGTATACTTTGCTTATGGAATTAAACATAGTGCCTTGAATCAGTCAGTCGATTACAAATCTAAAATCGCTAAATAGGCGCCAGAAATAAATATAGCTCTAATTAGGCCACGGAATTTTTCCGTGGCTATTTTTACTTAGTACTGAGGTCGTTACCAATAAGACACGATGAAAGGGGCTTAGGGTTCTGGCTACCGAGAAACGCATACCTTGAAATTACCATTGCGTCGTCTATAATTGTTATATTGGAGATTTTAAGGAGGAATAAACGATGCTAAACGTTGGGGACAAGAAAGTAAAGGGCCACGTCTCACAAGTTTTAAGTGACCTTACGAGTTTAGGACATGATTGATAAAATCGTTAAATGCCTGAAATTAGCGGGAGCTGCAGCAGAAATCCAAAGAATACAGACAGCACACCGCTTAAAACTGATTGATTTTTGGGAGATTGCAAAAGGTGCAAATATATTAGAAATCGGATGCGGTCAGGGAGATACTACAGCTGCGCTTGCCTATACAGTGGGTAAGGAGGGCTTTGTCCACGGTGTTGATATTGCTCCAGAAAACTATGGATTGCCGATGACATTAGGGGAAGCACGGCAATTGCTTTTACACTCAGAAATAGGCAGCAATATAAGAATGGACTTGGATTTTGATATATTGACAGACACAATTACTTTTAAAAACGATCGCTTTGATTATATCGTCTTATCACAATGTTCTTGGTATTTTTCTTCTTATGAGGAATTGGTGGCCATTCTAAAGCGGGTAAGACCTTGGGGAAAGAGGCTTTGCTTTGCGGAATGGAGTACGA
>JAUZPJ010000366.1 GCA_030706025.1 Bacillota bacterium
ATTTCTGAAAGGCAGCCTGAATCCGAATATGCCATTCCGGCGCGATCTCTTGAGCTGTGGTAAAGACCTCCTGTACCCAGTTAGGGACCTCTGGTAGCCCTAGAACAGTTCCCATTTCAGCAATCTTACGCATAAGTTCCGTAGAATAAAATCCATATTCTTTTGCAAAAGCTTCAAAGAGGGGGTTCACTTCAACCAACGATGTTCCATCCATGACGGTTTTCGTATAAGCCACCGCAAAGAGAGGTTCAACTCCACTTGAAGCAGCACAGATCATAGATATCGTTCCAGTTGGAGCAATCGTTGTAAGCGTGGCATTTCGCAGCTTCATAACTCCATCATAGATAGAGCCTTCATAATTTGGAAAGGTTCCCCGTTCCTCTGCTAATCGTTGAGACTCAATACGGGCTTCGGTTTGGATAAACTTCATTACTTTTTCCGCGTACTCAACTGCCTCTTCCGTGGCATAAGAAGTTTGCAGCAAAATCAACATATCTGCAAAGCCCATGACACCGAGACCAATTTTACGATTCCCTTTCACTACGTCATTAATAATCTGCAGTGGATACTGATTAGCATCGATAACATTATCGAGAAAGCGTACAGACAATCGGGTTACATAACTTAAACGCTCCCAGTTAATCACCATTTTCTCGTTTTTCTCGGTCACCATCAATTTCAGATTAATAGAACCTAAGTTACAAGCCTCATTTGGAAGCAGGGGCTGTTCACCACAAGGATTCGTAGCTTCAATCTCGCCCAAGTGAGGCGTAGGATTACCTTGATTTAAACGGTCAAGAAAAACGATTCCTGGCTCACCATTTTGCCAGGCATGATCTACAATTTTGCTAAAAACCTCCGGCGCGGATAATTGGCCCGCTGGGGAGCTCGAATGTGGGTCGACGAGATCATAGTTACGACCCTCACGAACGGCCAGCATAAACTCCTCTGTAACCCCAACAGAAATATTAAAGTTTGTAATATCTTTGTTATCCTCTTTACATTGAATAAAATCCAAAATATCCGGATGATCCACTCGAAGAATTCCCATATTCGCGCCACGCCGAGTTCCACCTTGCTTTACGGCTTCTGTAGCAGAATTAAACACCTTCATAAAAGAAACAGGCCCTGAAGCCACGCCTCCCGTTGAGCGAACCGTACTGTTTTTCGGACGTAAACGTGAGAAACTGAAACCCGTCCCTCCGCCCGATTTATGAATAATCGCCGCGTTTTTAATGGCGTCAAATATCTCTTCCATACTATCTTCAATAGGCAAAACAAAGCAGGCGCTCAATTGTCCTAGATCCCGACCAGCATTCATCAACGTCGGTGAGTTGGGCATAAACTCAAGGCTTGCCATGATGGTGTAGAATTCCTTGGCCAAGGTTTGAGTTTCCTTTTTGCTTTTACCATATAGTCTTTCTTCAATTTCGGCAACCACACTGGCTACGCGAAACAACATATCCTCCGCAGATTCAACCACTCGCCCATTATCTTGTTTCAAATATCGTCGTTCTAAAACCACGCGTGCATTAGGCGTTAGATTTGCCTTAGGCCAAGTCTTTGGTGCTTGTCCATCAAAACTCAACTCGAATCCCCAACTTTCCTTAATAACTAGTTTTAATTTCATAAATAGATCTCATGATTTTACATTAACTCTAATACTACGAACAGCAAGATTAATACCCATCCTAGTTTTTATTACCTGTGCGCTTTTCAATAAGTCCTTGTAATTCTTCCATAAAACGCTGTACATCCCGAAATTGACGGTAAACAGATGCAAACCTTATGTAGGCTACCTCGTCTAAGTCAACCAGTTGCTCCAAGACCGCTTCTCCCACTTCGGAGCTCGACACCTCACGTTCATGCTTGTTGCGCAGACCCTTTTCAATAGCATATGCAGCCTCTTCGATTACCTCCGAAGAAATTGGCCGTTTTTCACAAGCCCTGAGCATTCCTGCCATCATTTTGGAACGAGAAAATTCCTCGCGCCGCCCTTCTTTTTTTACAACAATAAGCGGCGAATCTTCAAATTTCTCAAACGTGGTAAACCTTCGCAAACAACGATCACATTCTCTTCTTCTACGGACCGCTGTACCTTCCTCTACCTGACGTGAATCAAGAACTTTCGTGTCCACATTTCCGCAGAACGGACAATGCACAGCCTCACCCCCACATATAGTATGTTTCACATTTAACCACACTATATCTTGTGAGTCAACTACCCCTTGGCCATAATTCAGCTCATCCTACTATTCCTCGTCTGTTTTCTATTCACTATCTTCTACTTACTCTTTTTTTGCTAAAGTATAAAACTTGTTACCTTTTTCCACTTCAAGAATGTACTATATAAATTAGTATAACAAGGTTCCCATGTAAACCCGACCAATTTTACAAAGTAAAAATACAGTAATATACCTTCGATAAAAAGGGCAAAATAACCTTGAAATTGCAACCATCCTATATTTCATTTTAAGGAAGTGATTTAACTTGATAAAGAAAATGCCATCAGAAAAAGATCCAAATCCTAACACTAAACCAGCGCAATTTACCGATCACGATCAACCTAGTATGGACTCGCGGGATGGCCACGGTCTTTCCAAAGAAGAAGCTTTACGATCAAAAAAGTAAGTCTATATCTTTCAAATACTAGAGACTACCTCACTTGCTGAGATAGTCTCTTCATTGTTTTCCAGGGGCCTGCGTCCCAAGTATTATCGGCCCTGAAGGTCTTAGCTTCCGTGTTCGGTATACGAAAAGCGGACGAGCTTTTCGCCACACGGCGACCCGTAATGAAGACTCCTGCCGTGTGACGAAAGTCGGATGAGACTTTCGCCACATTGCGACTTGTGACGCAAACTCCAGCAATGTGGATCCGAACGGGTGGAACCCCGTAGTTCGAGTACAACGATATAAAACACAAAAGGACTACCTCGTCAGAGATAGTCTTCTCGCTTGTTACCTGGCGATGACCTACTTTTCCAGGGGCCTGCGCCCCAAGTATGATCGGCCCTGAAGGTCTTAACTTCCGTGTTCGGTATGGGAACGGGTGGAACCCCTCCGGCATGATCACCAGATGTTG
>JAUZPJ010000367.1 GCA_030706025.1 Bacillota bacterium
AATACAAAAGTCATGGAAGAACTGGGCTATACTGTCATGAAAAAGGACGAAAATGGAAATTCCATAAGAGAAGTCGATTGGGAAAAGACTAGAGCCATTCAGATCCGTAGTAACTATATTTATGTTAATCTCAAAGGCCGTGATAAATATGGTATTGTTGATCCGAAAGACAAATATGATTTAGAAGAACAAATCATCTCTGATCTGTATAATTACAGAGATGATAAGACGGGTAAACGTGTTATTGGCATCTGCCTTAGAAACAAAGATGCTGTGTTAATTGGTGCTAATGGACCAGAATGTGGTGATATTTTCTTCTCGGTTGAAGAAGGATATAATAGATTGCATGGCGATAGTATTTCAACTTCAGAAGGATATTTTGATACCTCCGTTTCCCCAATCTTTGTAGTGGCTGGCGCTGGTATTAAGTCCGGATTTACAACAGAGCGTACGATCCGACAAGTTGATGTTGCACCTTCAGTCTCAGTATTGCTTGGTTTACGTTACCCTGCCCAATGTGAAGGAGCTCCAATTTATCAGATTTTCTCAGAAGATATTTAAACAAAGTGCTAAATGCGCAGCTATCAGAAATAGCACTCTGATAGCTGCTGCTTTTTGAATAGAGGTAATAGCGATAAAGAAAACAGTAATAATCTGCATAAGAGTGGATACCCTATAGCACGAGCTGTGAAAACTGCTGATCTATGATTATAGTTCATTAAAATAAATGATAATTTTAAGGAGTGGAGAATATGTCATTGCAACAATTAAACTCAAATCGATTTGAAGAAATTATCTATGATAATTGTGCACCCTGTTTAGTAATATTTTCTAGAAAGGGATGTCATGTGTGTAAAGAAGTAGTTCCAATGTTAGAAGAATTAGAACCTCAATATGAAGGTAAATTTGGTTTCTATTATGTTGATGTTGAAGAAGATAAGAATTTATTTCAACGGTTTTCATTAAAAGGTGTTCCACAGATCCTCTTTTTCAATGATGGGGAGTATCAAGGGAAACTTGCTGGTAACGTCGAGGAAGAAGTAGTTGAAGAGAAAATAGCAGAAGTCCTTGGTGCGTAACTAAACAAAGGGGATGATAAATGTGGATACTATATATGATTTGATTATTATTGGGGGAGGCCCAGCTGGACTTTCTGCCGCTATTTATGGCGGAAGGGCTAAGCTTAAAACCTTAGTTATTAATAAAGGGACAATCGGTGGTTTAGTGGATACAACCAGGGAAATCGTTAATTATCCTGGATATATCCAAGTTAGTGGCCCCGATCTCATGAAAGACTTCAAAAAACATGCAGAACATTTTAAGGTTGAATTTTTAAAAGAAGAGGTTATCAGTGTAGATTTTTCTCAAGAAGAGAAAATTGTTAGAACGAAAAAGGGTAAGGAACTTTCCGCTAAAGCCGTAATTATTGCGTGTGGCAGTGAACCGAGGATTCTAAATATCCCTGGTGAAAAAACACTTCGAGGGAGTGGAGTAGCGTACTGTGCGACCTGTGATGCAGAGTTCTTTGAAGGAGAAGATGTCGTTGTTGTTGGAAGTGGTGACCAGGCTATCGAAGAAGGCATGTACATCACTAAGTTTGCACGTAAGGTGACCGTGATTGTTTTGCATGATGAAGGAATTCTCGATTGTAATAAAGTAAGTGCTGAAAGAGCATTTAATAATGAAAAAATGGAGTTTATCTGGAACTCTACGCTTGAAGAAGTTCTTGGGGAAGAAAATGTTGAAGGGGTAAAAATTAAGAATCTGAAAACAGGCTCTTCAGCTGACCTTGCTTGTCAAGGCGTGTTTTTCTTCGTGGGTATGGTACCGTCAACGAGTTTTCTAAAAGGTAGCAGACTTGATATAGACAAAAGAGGTTATATCCCTGTCAATGAGAGTATGGAAACGAACATTGAGGGAATATATGCTGTCGGTGACAATCGTGTTAAATATTTAAGACAAGTTGTCTCCGCAGCAGGCGATGGTGCAACAGCGGCAGTAGCGGCTGAAAGATACATTGAAGAACTTAATTATTTTAATGAGAGTGTTCTTAAAAATGATAAAAAGGTATTATTATTGTTTTTCAATGTCTTAGTTAATGAAAGCTTGGAATTTAGCACCTTGTTAGAAAAACTTATCAGCGAAAATGGTGATGAATATAAACTATTCAAAGTTGATATGGCAACAAAGAAGACTCTTGCAGGAAAATATGACATAGAAAAGGTACCTGCCGTTGTCGTATTGGATAAAGGAAAAGAGATTAAACGGGTGGACTGTAGTATGGATGCGGGAAAACTAAAATCTCAGTTGTTTTAGCCATTTATTTCTAAATAGCTTTAGTAAAGAAGAGCCATAGTTCTGCGAAGAACTATGGCTCTCTTTGTGTCTTGCGGTCAGTAACAATTTTAGCTCGTGACCATACTAGCAATGGAACAATGGGATGATTTAGTCATTATTTTGATGTTTTTTCGGAAGCGTTCATATCTAATACAGCAATATTCAAGAAAATCGTCGCCATTGTAATGTCTAATTAAAGCCCAAGCTGTCCAGAGTAAATCTTGTGCCATCATAAAGCTTTTTATTTTTAATTCTTCCATAGGAGTTAATGTACGGTTGAAGTAGTTCTGAACTAAATGTTCGATAGCATCTGCAGATAGCTTCGATTCAAGAATATAAGCGGCCACATCCCAACAGCGATCGTTCATTCCGGAATATTCCCAGTCTACAAGATATGTTCTGCCAGTATCGTCAATGATGAAGTTTTCAGGAACTGTGTCATTGTGACAGGGGGCCAATATTGTATTTTTAGTATTTTTATGGACAAACGTGACTAATTGGTCTTTGAGGGTTGTGTAATCAAAGAAAAAATCCCCGTGTAGTTGTTGGATAATTAATTCGTATTTGGAAAGCTCCGTTAGCCAATCGAAGCGGTTGGGAAAATTGCTTGGAAAGGAATGAATTTTCCTCATTATACTAGAAACAGATTCTAGGTTTTTGGGTGAACTAGGATCAGCAATAGCCATGTTTCGGCTATTTTCTATGTATTTGCTTATTTTGATTCCGCT
>JAUZPJ010000368.1 GCA_030706025.1 Bacillota bacterium
GAAGTAAGTGTATGCATTTCGGTTTTGGATTCATCAGAGGCAGGAGGGTTATCATTCTCTGTTTTCGGTTGATCGTAAACCGTTAATTTCTTAAGATCTCTTAGCTTTTTTAGTTTCTTAAACAATTTAGCGCTGCTCCTTTCTGCTTGTCTTCGTTATTCCATGACGAATTAAGCTGACAATAAGCAACATAACGATCGGAAAAACTTCGATAAATAATGTCAAGAAAAGGAACGTCGTCTCCCAAAGCTGATTTATTTCCGTGATATTTCTATATACAAACGCCGACAGTATTAGTAGGAATATTCCTAAATAGGGCGTCACAGTCTGATACCTTTGAATCTTAAATATCTGGGCCAACCCCAGAGCGCATGAATAATAGAGAATGACCAGACTCACAAAGGCACCAGCAATCTGGAATATGATAACTAACGTTTCAATACGCTCAAAAAAATCGCCAACCTTAATAATCTGTGCAAGACGAAATACCGGATATATTTGTTGACTGCTATAACTTGTACCGAAAATAGTAATTAGGGACATCAATGTTAGGATTGTCAGTAAGGTTACGCTGCTAATAGCAATCAATTTTGCCTTGAGACTTTCTTTAGGTTTATTATGATAAGCCATAAATATCCCCATTACGTTACAGATCCCATACCAACTAATGGGTAGAAGGCTTGAAGATACTAATTCACGGACGTTATGTTGAAAAACTGGTCGCAAATTTCCTAATTCGACCCGATTCAAGCTGAAGATCAAAATGGTCATCAATGAAATAAGCATAAGTGGAGCTATGACTTCGCTCAGCCTGGCAACGACCTCTAAACCCGAATTCACTGCGTAAAAACTAATTAAAAGCAGAATAAAATTGATAAGAAGCTCCGGAGTATCTGTTAAGATGATCGTATTTATAAATTGACTGACGACTTTCAAGATAGTTAGTGTGATTAAGCCAAAAAATAGGATAAATAGAAGACCAATAATCTTACCCAACCATGGACCAAGAATTGTCTCACTATATTGAATCGTTGTTTGTTGAGGATACCTCAGGCCAAGAAAAGAGTAAACCAGGGCCAGCAATGCATCTGCAACTAACGTTATAAGCATTACTTGCCAAACGTCTTGTTTCGTTTGTTCGATAAAAATTCGTGGTAAATCAAACATAATTGTACTTAACAAAAGAGAAAACAGCATTAAGGTAAATTGCCTGGTTGATATTTTGCCGGTTTCTAACATTATTTTAACTCCATATCTCAGTAGGTAATGTTATTTTATTGTAACCCTTCTAATTATTTCTATGTAAGTCTGACACCCAAAACCAACTTCCAATAGACTTCGTTCGTAATATTTGTTGGTATCAACATTCTATATACATTTACTTAAGTGAGACCTCTTCGCAACGTGGACGGTTCGTAAGGCTTCGACAAACTTCCTGCGAATATTACCTAATCCATTGGTATATATCTTATACGTTATATATTGACCAAAAAGGGGAAGTTGTTTACAATGTCATACGCGATCGAAGATTTATGCATGTCAATTGAAGAAATGCGTAAGGAACTTTACGCATTAAGCAAAAACAAAGACCTTACAGACCCGGAGGTTGTTTTAAAGAGCCAGAGGTTAGACCTACTGTTAAACGAATATGAATGTCAGATGAAAGCCCATATCAAAAATTAGCGGACGATTTTTTTAGTGTTTTGCAGGAAATTGGAGATAAATAAAGTATCAACTATATTAGAGTTGAGGTTGCTGTACGTTGAAGAATAACGACGAGGAGGTTCCCACTTGTGAACGTTGTCCTGGATTGCATTCCTTGCTATATAAAGCAAACGATCAATACTTTAGCACAAACTGAACTCTCTGAGGAGAAAGCGAGAGAAATCATCTATCAGACGCTGCCCCTCCTTCCTAGCTTAGACCCGCAAGGAACTCCCGCTGAGAATTCAACCATTATTCTCAGAAAGGTCAATGAGTTGTTGGAAATCGAGGATCCATTTCATAGTGCTAAGAAGGCGTCCAATGAATTGGCGCTTAAACTTCTGCCCCAGTTAAAAGAGAGGATTCTCCAAAGTAAATATCCACTCTTTATGGCCTTGAAAATTGCAGTTGCCGGAAATATTATCGATATGGGCATCCTGAAAGATTTTGATGTTGAGGGGAGTATTCAGGAGGCCATGGTGAAGAATTTTGCCCGGGATGATTACGAGTCGTTCCAGCAAAGACTAAAAGATGCTCGAGAGATATTAATTCTCGGAGATAATAGTGGAGAAATTGCGTTCGATAGGCTATTAGCAGAGCAACTATCCGATTTCGGGGTCAAGGTAACTTATGCAGTTAAGGACCGACCGATTTTGAATGATGCCACGATGGAAGATGCGGCTTATGTAGGTATAACAGATCGAATACGCGTAATATCCAATGGCAGCGGCTTTTTAGGGACAATTCTCAGAGACTGTTCTGAAGAATTCAAACAAGCCTATGAAAAGGCTGACTTAGTGATCAGCAAAGGACAGGCTAATTATGAATCGTTAGAAGCGCTTGGCAAGGAGGATAGAAGGTTGTATTTCTTGCTTCGAGCCAAGTGTGAGATTGTCGCTGAAAGTTTAGGTGTTGAACTTGGTGAAATGGTGTTTTGCCTCAGTTAAGGTTCAAGGGGCAGTGATGGAACCGAAATTCCACTAGACAATAACATGAACAACAAATTCGATAAAGGCTAATGTAGGGCAGTGAGTTGATGCCGGACTAACCAACAGAAGCATAAATAGCCACGCGGGATGTATGAATATCTTGCGTGGCTTATTTGGCGTCTGGTTTATTGGTCGATTTAACCCAAATTTTTTACGTGTCTTAATGGATATATGATTTTGTTATATTAACCCCCGGTCAGGAAATCGTAATAAAAATGTAGAAAGTCGTAAAGTGAATTATAATGTCGTCAACCGAACTAAATATGTCAAAAACGATAAGAATTTATAATTAATGGTAAAGTATATTGTATTTTAGTATAGTGTGGTATAAGCTTTAGAATAGTGGGGTTTAGTTCCATTTGAGGAA
>JAUZPJ010000369.1 GCA_030706025.1 Bacillota bacterium
GGCCCCTGGAAACGTAGGTCATCGCCAGGTAAACAAGCTAGAGGACTATCTCTAACGAGGTAGTCTTCTCGTGTTTTATATCGTTGTAATCGAACTACGGGGTTCCACCCGTTCGGATCCACATTGCTGGAGTTTGCGTCACAAGTCGCAATGTGGCGAAAGTCTAATCCGACTTTCGTCACACGGCAGGAGTATTCGTTGCGGATCCTCATCCTCACCGGAAGGTATTGTTTGGGGATTACGGCTTTAGCGAAGCATCCGACAGAGGATTTTGTCACTGAAGGCTGTCATGCTTTCTAAAAATGGACGTTTAGACATTCAGGTCCGAGAATATGAGGGTCGGAGACCCTGGTGAAGTGGTATCACAAGGCAGGAGAAGCCATTGTGAGTCGTTGTGTGGCAATAGTATAACATGACTATTGTATCGTCAGTTAAACAAGCAAGGAAGGCTATCTCTATGAGAGGTAGCCTTCCTTGCTTGTTCATGTTTTTGGCATCATATTCGAACCGGAATTTTTGGTTACAATAAGAACAATGTACGAACTTACTATTACTGGCATAATAAACTACCTCCCTGGTCAACGAGTAAAGACAAATTTTTATCCTATATACATTTGTATTTGGAATGTGTGTGCACTTTTTTAACTTCTTCATACAGTAGTTATGAGGTGAGAAAAATGTGGCGAAGATGGTATAGGAATTTTAGAGTGGAATGGCACTGGATAAAACACGATATAGTACGTCGTTGGCATTTGGATACTCCTGCAGGTATTATGGGTATACTATCAATGATTTCGGGTTTATTATTATTTATTATAATCGGTAATGCGGCTGCACATATATTTCGCTCGTTTGTCCCATGGGTATCCGGTTCGAAGGTTAGTTCCGTCTACTGGGAATCGATTGGTTTTGGCTTAAAAGTAAGTTCTGCTTTTCTGCTATTCACCGGTTCACTTATTATATACTTTTTACTTAAGTTTTCTGAACGTCGTTAATTATAAGCAAATTAAATGTTCTAAGTTACGAATGTGGAAAATAATAGTAAAAGAGGGACGATGTGCAAAAATTAATCTAGCCTGTATTCTTGCATAGCATTAGTTGCTATGTTAAAATTTATGGGTTAGAAGGAGGGTGAATCGTGGATTTTTTAGCTGGAATTACAATAACACAACTATTTAATTTCATTATGGTCCCAGTACAAACGATTATTATATTTTTGACGCTTTATTATTTTATTCTTTCGATGTTTGGTCTCTTCCGTAAAAAAGAGGCAAAGATACTTAAGCCTGAGAAGAGTTTTGCTGTGGTTGTCGCTGCACATAATGAAGAAAAGGTTATAGGGCCTTTATTAGAAAATTTACTTCATCTTGATTATCCGAAGAAACTTTACGATGTTTTTGTAGTTGCTGATAATTGTACAGATAAAACGGCAGTAATATCGCGTAATGCCGGGGCAATCGTGCATCGGCGTTTCAATACAGAAAAGCGCGGTAAGGGGTATGCTTTAGAGTGGATGTTCCACCGTCTGTTTAAAATGGAACGTCAGTATGATGCTATCGCTATCTTTGACGCAGATAACCTTGTAAAAGAAAACTTCCTCTTTGAAATGAATAGCAAGCTCTGCCAAGGACATAAAATTATTCAATGTTACTTAGATTCAAAGAATCCGTTTGATACATGGGTAACAAATACTTTTTCTATCGCCTTTTGGGTGACAAATCGTTTATTGCAACTAGCTAGGTATAATACGGGTCGTCTCTCGAATGTTCTGGGTGGTACAGGCATGTGTATTGCTACTGATGTGCTAAAGGAATTTGGTTGGGGTGCTACTTCCCTCACTGAAGACCTAGAGTTTAGCATGAAAGCCTTATCCCACGGAATTAAAACAACTTGGGCCCATGATGCAGTTGTTTATGATGAAAAACCGCTCACGTTTATTCAGTCTTGGGCTCAACGTAAACGATGGGCTCAGGGCCAGGTGGATGTTGCGGGACGTTATTTCTTTCCCCTAGTCGTTAAAGGGTTTAGAGAGCGAAAAGCAATGTACTTTGATGCTGCTATTCACCTCTTTCAGCCAGCCCTCGTTATGATAGCGACCTTTTTCATGTTGACGAATTTCATATCTGCATTACAAGCTAGTTATACACATATATTCACCTTAGTGATGCCTTGGACAGGATGGCAGATACTATCGGCAATTCAATATCTTTATCCGGTTGCTGCGTTGGCACTTGATCGACTGCCTTGGCGTGCTTATGTGGGCCTTATACTGTATCCTCTGTTCATTTACAGCTGGATACCAATCGTCTTCTTGGGATTCTTAAATCGTAAAGATAAACAGTGGTCACATACTCAGCATACTCGGTCGATCAGTATTGAAGATGTAGTAAAGCAAAAAAAGGTATCGACAAATTAAGGAGGATGGGGTATTCTCCTTAATAAAAGTAGCGTATTTATTAGGTGTTAAAGAGATTTAAAGAAAGATAAAAACAATATTTAAAAAATCCTTTGACATAAAGCCGATTTTTGTGTATACTGATAATCGTCAGTTCGACGGGTGATTAGCTCAGCTGGTAGAGCGCCTGCCTTACAAGCAGGATGTCGGCGGTTCGAACCCGTCATCGCCCACCAACTAGATGTTCAAAGTTTAATTCAAGGTTTTAAGGACCGCGAAGTTAGGCTTTAGACTAAGGGGAAGAGATCGTTGTTCGCACTCTATACATCGAACATCGTGCATCGAACCTCGATCATGGCCCCGTGGTGTAGTGGTTAACATGCCTGCCTGTCACGCAGGAGATCGTCGGTTCAAGTCCGATCGGGGTCGCCATAATACTGTTTGCCTCGGTAGCTCAGTCGGTAGAGCAGAGGACTGAAAATCCTCGTGTCGGCGGTTCGATTCCGTCCTGAGGCACCATGCGGGTGTAACTCAGTGGTAGAGTGTCACCTTGCCAAGGTGAAAGTCGATAGTTCGAATCTCGTCACCCGCTCCATTCTTTATTCTATGGCGGAATAGCCAAGTGGTTAGGCAGAGGTCTGCAAATCCTTTATCCCCAGTTCAAA
>JAUZPJ010000037.1 GCA_030706025.1 Bacillota bacterium
AATGCAGTGATTTCAGCGGAGGCTTTAGGTATTGGATCGTGTTATATTGGGGATATCATGGAGAATTACGAAATTCATAAAGAGTTATTAAAACTTCCTCGGTATGTTTTTCCGATAAGCATGCTGTGTTTTGGATATTATCCTGAAGGCGAACGACCAAAGACTAGAGAGCGGTTTGATTCACAATTTATTGTATCAGAAAACAATTATCATCGATTATCCGGAGACGATTGGGAAGCTATGTTTGCCTCTCGAGACAAAGTGTTTAACCCTGACAATACATTAGGGGCTTACAACTACGGTCAATGGATGTATGCTCGTAAAACTGGTGCTGATTTCTCCGCCGAAATGGCTCGATCGGTAAGAGTTGCAATGGAAAATTGGCGTGGTAAACAAGTAATTAAAGAAGAAAATTTTTAATAAGAAACAGGACGATCGTTTTTATCGATCGTCCCGTTCTATTTGTAGACAGTTCGTATTGGCCGAAACACGATGTCTCCAAATTCTTAAATTTTATTTTTAGTCAATGATATCTGAACCCTGTTCCGCCATTTCCTTTTCCGCAAAGGTTATCATTTTCTTAACCATATTTCCACCGATTTGACCCACTTCACGAGTTGTCATATTTGCAAACCCTTTTTCTTGAATGTCATCGTCTAATTGAAGTTCTTCGGCTACTTCCCATTTAAGTTTGTCCAACTGTTTTTCGGATTCAGGAACCTCTGGTGTATTTCGACTCATTTGACCATCCTCCTTTTTCAGTTGTTTTAATTAGACGTTTATTATGCTGTCCATAAACTAAACTTTTATACTCGTTCCACCTATAAATTGTTTTCATGAGTATTTTAATGGTTATTATTAGTTTAAGAGGGTTGAACGAAAGGGTTTGAACAAGAAAGGTTATAGACTTGTGTTATTCTCATTGATTAGATATTATTGTCACAAGAGTTGCTTCATCGCGAAGGAGGGATTGATCATGCATGAAATGTCGTTGATGGGAGGAGTATTTGAGGTTATTGAACAGACCCTTACCCAGCATGAAGTAAAGAGAGTGCTAATCGTAAAATTAAAAGTCGGCGAACTCACGAATGCTGAACCAGATGCTTTGGAGATGGCCTTCGAAGCTTATAGCAAGGACACCAAATGTGAAGGAGCGGAGCTGATCGTAGAGCGTGTTCCGGTATATGGTCGTTGCCGAAATTGTCAATACGAGTTCTCTGTTAAAACAATGTTGTTCCTCTGTCCCAATTGCCGAAATACTGATATTGAAGTAATTCAGGGGGAAGAACTTTTACTTGAAAGTTTGGAGGTTGAATAAATGGGATCTGGTCGCCGGGAAATTGAAGTGATGGCCAATTTACTTAGTTCAAATGATATACAAGCTGAAGTAAACCGTGCTCATTTCCGAAAGAATAATTGCTTAGCCATTAATGTAATAGGTTCACCTGGAGCTGGAAAAACGACACTCTTGGAGAAGTCGTTACCCCTTTTAAAAGATGAACTGCATGTTGGAGTGATTGAAGGAGACATCTTTACAAGTAAAGATGCCGATCGTATTTCCGTGCACCAGATCCCTGTGATTCAGATTAATACTGGTGGTGGATGTCATCTAGACAGTAAAATGGTTAGTAAGGTATTGCCTCAATATGATTGGAAGGCATTAAATCTTATGATTATTGAAAATGTGGGAAATCTCGTTTGTCCTGCGGACTTTGATCTCGGAGAAGCGTTCAAAGTTATAGTGTTAAGTATTGTCGAGGGCGATGACAAGCCTTCTAAATATCCTGTAATATTCCGCAATGCTAAAGCGGTTGTTCTTAATAAAATGGACCTGGAAAAACTTACAGATGTAAATATGGAGACTATGAAACAAGATATTCGGGCTATTAATCCAGGTATTGCAATTTTTGAAGTTTCTTGCCGTAACGGCAGCGGTCTTAAGGAATGGACAAGTTGGTTAACTCAGGAAGTCAAGGCCTATCAAAGGATTAATTAGGGTATTCAATTATAATTATAGCGCAAAACGGAGTAGGGTTTTTTGAGAGAACAATGGACTAAGAAGGTACATAGTTAAATGTACTTTCTTAGTCCATTGTTTCATGCTGGTTTATTTTTTGTAATACAATTTATTTGGGATAATGACTTAGGGGAGAAGGTTTTTACTATCACTGCGCGGTCGAGTCGGAAGAAGCCGTCGAGTTAGACGTGAATTTCCCTTTGTGCTGAATGGAATCAATTTCTTGGAGAATTAGGTTAGTAAGCTGGGGAAATAGCGCTTGGATCTCAGGACTGATTTCCATTCCCCACTCTAAGCTTTTGGGTTGAACACCAAAAATTAGGGTTTGAGGTGCATGCCCAAGTACCTTGGCCATAGCAAGTACCTCAATAATTCCAACCTGGTGAAATGAGACCTCGTACTTTTCAGGAAACACCTGAAGCTCCCCTGGCTGAAAACGAAACAATGCTCCAGGCTCGGATTTGGCGTTGATAGCATCAACGATGATGAGAAAGTCAACTTCTTGAACAAGATGAACCAATTCAAGTCCGGCAGTGCCCCCTTCTAGGAGCTCTACGTTTTCAGGAAATGATTTTTTGCTTAGTTCATCTAAAAAGCGAACCCCTAACCCCTCATCTGATAAGAGGATGTTGCCTATCCCCATCACCATAATTTTCGGCGGATGTATCATTGTATTCCCTTCTTGTGTTCAGTTTTGCCAAAAAACATAAGCCAGACCATTTCGCGAGCTTCCGTAAAGACTAGGTAGACATGGATTGAAATGATGGCGATAAATATCCACATTATAAAATAATGGAATCCTCGGACTGTGGCGATTCCCCCAAAGGTGATTGCTAGGCTGCTCAACTTTCCAGGTAGGTACAGGATTAATCCGGTTAGGGCTTGCAAAAGAGCCATAATGGGCATCGCTATATAGGCTAACTTTTGAAGTGGATTATACTTTCCCGTTTCTGGATGTTTGCCTAAAAACAGATAATACTTTATTTGGGGCCAGATTGCTTTTACGTCCAGACCTGAGAGAATAAAGGAATCATAATCTTTATACTTGCCAAAAAAGGAGTAGTAGAAACGTATAATCCCATTAATCATCAAGAAATACATGAAGATAAAGTGAAGGTTACGGACTAGATTCATGGGAATTCCGGGATGAGGGGAGTGAATAAACCAACCCGTAACTCCCAAAACAAAGAAGTTAATTAAGTTTATTCCATGACTTATTCGGTCAAATAGTGGATGGTCTAATGCGTTAACCATGTCCTTTCCTCCTTTTCTACCAGCCGATCCGGAATTTTTGCATGTCGTTGGTTACTGGATCGATGAGGTGAATTGCACATGCAAGACATGGATCATAAGAACGGACTACCCGTACAACATTAACTGGGTTTTCGAGGTCCGGAACTGGGACACCGATCAAAGCTTGTTCTAACGGACCGCGAACACTCTTGTCATCTCTAGGCGAGAAATTCCATGTCGTCGGAACAACCATTTGATAGTTTTCAATTTTATGATTGGCGACTTTGATAAAGTGGCCGAGTGAACCTCGGGGAGCTTCGGTCATGCCTGCTCCTTGGCCTGTTGCGGGGGCTTCCCAATGCTCAGTATCATGAATACGGAAATTCGAACCCATTTCTTTTTCTAGAGCATTGACCCAATTAAACATTTCTTTGGCCAGAAGGAGGGTTTCGTAAGCACGAGCGGCGTGACGTGCGACAGCACCGGGTTTGATATTATACTTAGCGATTATATCCATGAGTCCCCTAGGCTGCATTATAAGCATTCGCGCTAGGGGTCCGACTTCCATTGGTTTTCCATCGTAGCGAGGTGCTTTAACAAAGGTATAGGCGTCTTTTTTCTCTAAATCAGGTATTGTATCTTCGGTATAGGGTGTTTTGCCGTTAGCACTAGCTTTATACCAAGAATATTGAACATCTTCTGTAATTTTGGTTTCGTCAACGGGTAAGATATTGCTCAGCTTGCCATCCATAACGACACCAGCTTTGAGGAACAAATCTTTACCAGCATCGTCCAGGGCAAAACCGCCGTACGAAAGATAATTGGGGCTGCCACCTCCGACACCTGCTTGAGCTAATGGTAATAGTGGACCCGTTCCGAACGTTAAAACATCTTGGAGATAAGTTTTCTCTATAAAATCCAGCTGTTCGACAAGCATCGAACGGAACTGTTCCACCACTTCAATGGTGGGAAGCATCGTAACTCCACCTACGACAATGGAAGATTGATGGGGTTGTTTGCCAGCAAAGAGTGCGGACATTTTCTTAGCTTTTGCTTGCATTTCCAAGGCTTTAAGGTAGTGGGCGACAGCCATTGTCACTAATTCTGGGTCTTTGACACTGTATTCATCTGGTTTATAGCGTGGGGTCAAGGGTGCGGTATCACCAGCAGCGACGAGTTTTACGACTTTATCTTTAACCGCCAGAAGTCCGGGGTCTTTCCCTTGATATTGAGCTACGGCCATGACATCTAAGTAGTCAAGGGCGCTTAGGTGATAAAAATGCAGCGGGTGGTCATGCAGCCACATTGCACCAATAATTAGATTACGGATAATTCTTCCACCGGCCGGTACATTGGCCCCAAATGCTTTGTCTAAGGCTAAGGAGGAGGCCCATCCGTGGGAACCTGCGCAAACTCCACATACACGTTCGGTAACATACGTAGCATCTCGTGGGTCACGGCCACGCAGCATCGGTTCAATTCCCCGGTACATGGTACCGATGACATGAGCTTCAGAGATTTTGCCACTCTCAACTTCTACTTCTATTCGAAGGTGTCCTTCGATACGTGTTAAGGGATCGACAACAATCTTTGTCATCTTACATATCCTCCTTGCGGTCTTTCTGAGACAGTCTTCCGCTGGCAGCTGTGGCAATTAAGTGAACACCGAGCCCCACTGCGGCAGCCCCTCCAATAACTGTTCCGACGGTATCGGCATTAACCTGGCCAATACCTGGAAGTTTAAAGTTCTCTTGTTTGGAATACAATGGGCTGAATTCTTTATAAAAGCTTTTTTCGGAACAACCCGAACAAGGTGATCCGGCATTAATACAAAAGTTGGCGTTGTCATTCCACCATACTTGTGCACAGTCAGTGTAAGTCCTCGGACCTTTGCATCCTTTTAGAATTAAGCAATACTCTTTTTGTTTGGGATCATTCCAATCGGTTAAGAACTCGCCATTTTCGAAGTGACCACGTCTTGGGCAATTATCATGTAATAACGTTCCGTAGAAGGCTACTGGGCGATTTTGGGAATCGAGTGGCGGAACCTTCTGATACGTTAGGTAATAAACAATTGTACCGATTAAGGTGGCGGGTTTGACAGGACAACAGGGAAGGTTAATGAGCGGCGTAGCAATCCCTTCGGCTTTAAGGATTTCCGAAACACCGACGGCACCAGTTGCACAGGCACCAGGAATTCCGCCTCCTTCAGATGCGCAACTGCCTACGGCAATGATTGCCTGCGCCTTTTTAGCGGCTTCGATTAAGGTTTTGCGGAACGGTTTTCCACCGACGATGCAGTATCGATCCTCTTTGGATGGAATAGAGCCCTCCACGACGAGAACAAATTTGTCCTTGAGTGCTTCTTGATAAGCTTCTTCAGACTTATTTCCGGACCCGGCCATGATGGTTTCATGATAACGAATGGAGATCATGTCAAGAATGAGTTCGGCCGCCGAGGGATTTAACGTAGCAATTGTTGATTCTGTGCACCCAGTGCAATCCATGCCTTCTAACCAGATAACAGGGGGTTTTTTTAGTGCTTGTTCCATTGCATCGGCTGCCTGAGGGACAAAAAGCTCTGGTAGTCCAAGTGCTGCCGTAGCAGCCCCAATCAACTTCATGAAATCACGGCGAGAAACCCCTTTGACCTTGAGTACATCGAAATTTCCCATAATTAGTTGAACACCTCCTAAATATGTTGTTGTTTGCTGATAGCGAATTGCTTTATAATACGACACCCTTATAATAAAGATATATTCTAGGAAAAAAATAAATTTCCTTCTATTCAGAATTATTTGATTTTTCACCCAAATCAATTGATCGAATAAGATACCAATATTTTCTTAAGTAGAAGGTCATCCCTTGAAGAACACCGAGCGTGGCGTGTACAATAGAGGAAATTGCAGTGGAAAGTTTACGCATTAGAGTAATGCTTTGAAAGCTGGTAGTATAATATGGATCAACAAGCAAAGACCATTTTCCTGAATGGGATTGTTCAAGGGGTAGGGTTTCGGCCTTTTGTTTTTAGACTCGCTGATGAAATGGGAATTAAAGGGCGGGTAAATAACTCAAGCCGTGGAGTAACAATCCATGCCGAAGGGGATAATCTTGACTTGTTTTATCGTCGTTTGCTTAAAGAAGCCCCGCCGTTGGCCAAAGTCATGACAAGTCGATCAGTCCTTGCAGAATTTGAAAACTGTGCCACGTTTGAAATTGTTCAAAGTGAAGCGGATCCCGACGTGGATGTCTTTATTTCACCCGACGTAGCAACGTGTGAGGATTGTCTTAAAGACATGGCTGACTCAAGGAATCGGCGATATCGGTTTCCTTTTACGAATTGCACGAATTGTGGTCCTCGCTATACTATTATCCGAGACGTTCCTTATGATCGAGCAAAGACGACTATGTCAGACTTTCCTATGTGCCGAACCTGTTCGATAGAATATCGAGATCCTCAAGATCGGCGCTTTCATGCCCAACCGGTTGCCTGTAAGGAGTGTGGACCAAAAGTTCAACTTTTTGATACATGGGGGCACTTACTTCCTGGATTTGGCGTGGATCAACTGACACAGGGTGGGATAGTGGCTGTAAAAGGGCTAGGTGGGTTTCATCTCGTTTGTGATGCTCGTAATGCGCAGGCTGTACGTCGTTTGCGTGAGCGAAAAGAGCGGGGGAAGAAACCGTTTGCTCTGATGGCTCGGTCTGTAGAAAAAGCGTGCAGCGAGGTGGTCATTGGACCTGAGGAAGAGAGGTTGCTGCGGAGTTCAGCCGCTCCTATCGTCATTTTGAAACAGCAGCTTAAGCTCGCAGGTTCTTTACCGATGGACATTGCTCCAGGTATTCATACGCTAGGAATTATGCTTCCTTATACACCGCTTCATCATCTTTTATTTGAAGGACCGTATGATTTTTTGGTCATGACGAGTGCCAATCTCAGCGGGCGCCCGCTCATTTATTCCAACGAAGTAGCCATGGAAACGCTTCAGGGAATTGCCGATTATTTTTTAATACATAACCGCGATATTTATCACCCGTGTGACGATTCTGTCCTTCAAGTTATTGGGGATGAGGCGGTATTTTTGCGGCGAGCTCGTGGCTTTGTCCCATTACCGATTCTGATGTCGTCCTTCCAGGTCAAGACTCCGCTTCTTGGGGTGGGCGGAGAACTTAAGAATGCTTTTTGCCTTGCCGCTGGGGAGCGGGCTTTTATCAGTCAGTACCTCGGAGATATGGAAGGGTATGAAAATCTCCAACGTTTTCATCAAGAGCTTCAATCCTTCCAGAGGGTCGTAAATATTACGCCACAGGCCTTGGCCTATGACCAACATCCGAACTACCAATTAACGCAATTTGCCCTGGAACAGCCCTATTCTAAACATTCTGTACAGCATCATCATGCTCACTTAGTAAGTGTCTTGGGAGAATGGGACAGGACCGAGCCAACGCTAGGAATTATCTGCGATGGAACAGGACTTGGGGAGGATGGATGTATTTGGGGCTTTGAAATGCTATATGGCAATGCCTCCGGTTACGAGCGTAAGGGTCATCTGGAGTACTTACCACTTCCGGGTGGGGATGCGGGTGCGAAACACCCTTTACGCATTGCTTATGCTTATCTTAAAACCCTTTTGACTGGGGACGAGTGGAAAAAGACAGAAGCTCTCTGGACTGCTCTTTCAGTTAATGAGCGTCAAATCTTAGATCGTCAACTTGAAACCGGATTCCAAGTCTTTCAGACATCGAGTGCAGGACGGCTTTTTGACGCAGTGAGTGGCTTGCTTGGTGTTTGTGGAAAGGTAACTTATGAAGGTCAAGCTGCGATTGAGCTAGAAAGTGTTGCTGCACTTTTTCTGCACCAACGGCGAAGAGAGAATGCGGGGTGGCCGCAGAACGTTGCAAGACTCTATCCCTATGAACTGAGTGTAGAAAACTCACAATGCCTCCTAAAAGTGAAGGCACTGTTTGCAAACCTGGTATGCGACTTTCTGAACGGTGTAAGTCGGGGAGAAATTGCGTATCGTTTTCATCAAACTATTGCTCAGGCCATCGTAGACCTAGCGATGCAATTTCGGCGAGTGAGGGACCCGTTGGTTTTGAGTGGGGGGGTCTTCCAAAATAAACTTTTGACAGAAGCAGTGCTTAAACTCTGTCAAGCTAAAGGAATTGAAGTCTTGCGTTCCCGCGCTCTCCCTCCTGGGGACGGCGGACTTGCCTTCGGACAACTATTAATTGCGAATGAGGTGTTATAAAATGTGTTTAGCCATTCCTGCTAAGGTTGTTACGATGGATGGATCAATCGCCAAAGTGGATATGATGGGAAATGAACGGGTGGTTAGTATTGACTTGGTCCCAGAGGTAAAGATCGGAGAATTTGTTTTAGTGCATGCAGGATTTGCCATTGGCGTTATCGACGATGAGAGTGCCCACGAAACGGAAGAACTTTTGTTGGAGGTTGCTAAGGCCTATGAAGAAGGGGAGTAAGGATCTTGTGACGAAAGCTGAGGCTTATCTCTCAGAAATCAAGGCTTTAGCTCAGAGTTCGTTTACGATCATGGAGGTTTGTGGAACGCATACGGTAGCGATCGCCAAAAACGCCCTGCGCGAGTTGTTACCTGACACCATTCGATTAATTTCCGGACCTGGGTGTCCAGTATGTGTGACCGATAGCAGTGATATAGATCGCTACCTTTATTTGGCGGCCCAATCTCAGGTGATTACAGCAACGTTTGGAGATATGATTCGTGTCCCCGGGACAACTAAAAATCTACAGACTTTAAGAGCAGAAGGGGCGGATGTTCGAATCGTCTATTCGACCCAAGATGCCTTAGAATTAGCCCGTAACAACCCGGACAAAGAAGTTGTTTTTTTGGGAATTGGGTTTGAAACGACGATTCCGACCGTAGCCGTGAGTTTATTAAGGGCGAAACAAGAAGGAATCAATAATTATAGTGTTTTATCAATGCATAAGGTCGTTCCGCCGGTTTTGAAACTATTGGCGGAGGACGAGGAACTTGTTGTTGATGCCTTTCTTGATCCGGGGCATGTTTGCGCCATTATCGGTATTGAACCGATTGAGTTTATGGCTAAGGACTATAGTAAACCCGGTGTCGTAACTGGCTTCGAAGCCCTCGACATTTTGGAAGCGATTGTCATGCTCCTGCGACAGCGGGCGGAGGGACGCACGGACATTGAAATTCAATATAAGCGGGTGGCTAAAGCAGAGGGGAATCCTCATGCTAAATTGATCGTGGAGCGGGTTTTTGAACCTGTTGATGCGTCATGGCGGGGCATAGGGTTAATTCCTCAGAGCGGCCTTGGTATTCGAGAAGAATTTGCTGCCTGGGATGCAGCTAAGAAATTTTCCCTACCCATCTTTCAGTCCACTGAAACACCGGGATGTCGTTGTGGAGAAATTTTGAAAGGCCTTATGGTTCCAACGCAATGTCCTTTGTTTGCCAACCATTGTACGCCAATAAAGCCTGTTGGACCTTGTATGGTGTCTTCAGAAGGGTCTTGTGCCGCTTATTACCGATACGCACAGGGGAGTGTGAATTAATGGAACGTATTATGATGGCCCATGGAAGCGGTGGGCGGTTAAGCCATGAATTAATTCGTACCCTTTTTCAAAAACACTTAGGTAATCCTTACTTAAATCAAATGAATGATGCCACAGTTTTGCCCGAGGGAGAGCAGATTGGTAAGCAGCTTGCAGTGACAACTGACTCGTTTGTCGTTTCTCCATTGTTCTTCAGGGGGGGGAATATCGGTAAGCTAGCTGTATGTGGTACGGTCAATGACCTGGCTGTTAGTGGGGCTATTCCTCAGTTTTTAACGCTGGCTCTTATTTTAGAAGAAGGTTTTCCCTTATCCGAATTAGAACGGATTATTATGAGTATAGCGGAGTCAGCCGCCCAAGCCGGCGTTGCGATTGTTTGTGGGGATACGAAAGTTGTCGAACGGGGGAGCGCGGATAAGATTTTTATCAATACAACGGGGATTGGATCTATTACCAATCGTCAAGTTGGGCCCGAATACATTCGGCCTGGTGATGAGATTCTTATAACCGGAACGATTGGGGATCATGGGATTGCGATTTTATCCGAACGTGAAGGGCTTGAATTTCAAACACCAGTGCTAAGCGACTGTGCGCCTTTAAATGGGCTTATTGGTACCTTTTATCAGCCAGGTGTTAAATGCATGAGAGATCCTACCCGTGGGGGTGTAGCGACAACGTTAAATGAATTGGCGCAGCAAGCAGGTGTAAGCATGCTTTTGGAAGAAGTAAATCTTCCTCTCTTACCCGGTGTTGAAGGGGCCTGCGATATGTTGGGGCTTGATCCTCTTTATTTAGCCAATGAAGGAAAAGCATTGGTTATTGTAAGGCCAGATGTTGCGGAGGAAGTTCTTCGGACTATGCAGGTTCATCCACTTGGACGTTTTGCATCTCGTATCGGGCGAGTTCAGGAAGGAAAGCCCGGGCTTGTTCTTTTAGAGACCCCTCTTGGGGGAAAACGGATTCTAGGGATGCTCGAAGGTGAACACCTTCCCCGTATATGTTAAGTTATTAAGAGGAGGGTATTATGCGGATAGCAGTCATTGATGGGCAAGGTGGCGGCATTGGGAAACATATTGTAGAACAGCTGCGCAAACGAATTCCCGAGCTGGAGATCTTAGCCTTGGGTACGAATGCTCTCGCAACCGGAGCTATGTTGCGCGCCGGGGCTACTGAGGGAGCTTCCGGGGAGTCTGCGATTTGTTATAATGTGGATCGAGTAGATATCATTGTAGGCTCAGTTGCCATCATGATGGTCTACGGTCTATTGGGAGAAATCACTGCGTCTATGGCCGCCGCGATTTCTGCCAGTCGAGCAGATAAGTTGCTTCTCCCGATTCAAAGAGGGAATATTCTGCTCGTGGGGGTCCCCCGCGTCCCTCTACCTCACCAGATTGAAGCTTTGGTTGGAGACGTTGAGAAACGACTTAAGGGCTAGGATATTTATCGTAATATGGTATAAGATATACATAAATTCTATTTGACAATGGAAAGACTCCTTGATAGTATAATATCATACTAAATTGATATGAATTAGGGGGATTAAAAATGAAAGTCGTTGATTCTATTACTGATTTGATTGGTCAGACCCCATTGGTCCGTTTACGGCGCGTAGTTAAGCCAGGAATGGCAAATGTTTATGTTAAAATTGAGTCTTTTAATCCTGGTGGTAGTATAAAGGATCGGATAGCCTTAGGCATGATACGGGATGCAGAGGAACGGGGGCTACTTCGTCCCGGAGGAACCATTGTAGAGCCGACAAGTGGTAATACGGGTATTGGGTTGGCTATGATCGCGGCCGCCAGAGGTTATCGGCTGATTGTGGTTATGCCGGATACTATGAGTGTTGAACGGCGTATGTTAATGGCGGCTTATGGTGCAGAATTTGTGCTCACTCCCGGAGCAGAAGGAATGAACGGAGCGATCAAGGAGGCCAAACGCTTGATCGATGAAAACCCGGATTATTTTATGCCGCAGCAATTTGAAAATCCCGCTAATCCTGAAGCACATCGTCGGAGCACGGCCTTGGAACTGCTTGATCAGTTAAGCGGTATCGATGCATTTGTTGCAGGGATCGGTACTGGTGGGACAATTACTGGGGTGGGTGAAATCATAAAGGCTCGTCTACCAGAACTTAAGATCGTTGGTGTCGAACCAGCGTCTTCGCCAGTGCTCTCAGGAGGAAAACCTGGCCCACATAAACTTCAAGGCATTGGGGCCGGGTTCGTACCAGAGGTGCTAAACAAATCGCTCCTCGATGAGGTTATTCAGGTGAGCAATGAGAGTGCTTATGCGCTGACACGACGTTTGGCCAGCGAAGAAGGGCTTTTGGTAGGCATTTCTTCTGGTGCAGCGATTAGCGCGGCCCTTCAGATAGCGGAAAGATTTGGTGAAGGTAAAAAAGTGGTTGTAATAGCCCCTGATACCGGAGAGCGGTATTTAAGCACAGATCTTTTCGCAAATCGCAGTTAATTTGCGACTTCTCTTACTCAAGGGTGTCGACTAGAATTTCTCTTAAGAAATACTAGAGCTTTACAAGAGATTTTTACTTATGCTAAACTACAAACTAGTGGACTAGCATAAGGAGGAGTTTGTCATGTCGGGACATTCAAAGTGGGCAAACATTAAGCATAAAAAAGGTAAGGCTGATGCCCAAAAAGGGAAATTGTTTACTAAACTTGGACGGGAACTCATTGTGGCCTCCCGGGCCTGTGGAGGCGACGTTAACGACTTTCGGTTAAAGATTGCCATCGAAAATGCGAAGGCAGAAAATTTGCCTAATGAAAATATTCAACGTGCTATTCTTAAAGGGGCTGGCGGCACAGACGGCGCAAATTATGAAGAACTGCGTTATGAAGGGTACGGTCCCGGCGGAGTTGCCGTTATGATTGATGTCTTGACAGATAACCGCAACCGTTCGGCTGGTGAAGTTCGACATATTTTCTCTAAAAATGGCGGGAATATGGGTGAGACTGGGTGCGTTAGTTGGATGTTTGAAGAAAAGGGTCAATTGAGAATCCTGCGTGAGGGATTTAAGTTAAGCGAAGATGATTTAATGATGATGGCTTTGGAAGCTGGGGCCGAGGATTATGAAGCAGATGAAGATGGATTTGTCGTCTATACTGCTCCAGAAGCACTGGAAAGTGTTCGGCAAGCTCTTCTAGATCAGAAGATTTCGATCGAGGAATCTGTAATTAGTCCGATCCCTCAAAATACCATCGAAATAACGGAAGCAGATCAGGCACGCAAGATTGTTCGTTTAATCGATACTCTTGAGGATCACGACGACATCCAAGGGGTCTATTCAAACTTTGAATTGGCAGATGCTTTGGCCAATGAAGATTTCTAATCCGGGTTAAGACAAATCCATTAAAAGAACACTGCGATTAAAATATGTCCTCCTGGCAAGACTAATGTTAAAAGACATTGTCGGGAGGGCTTTTTGTTATGTCTCGCTGGAAAGTCATGTGTTTCGTTCTTATTCTTGGCTTGGGAATTGGCTGTAGTGTGCCAGCAGCGACATCTTGGTGGTACGCTAAAAAACCGGTCGTCAGCACGTTGGGTGTTACGAAGACAGAACCTGGTTTGCCGAAAAAATTCTCATCGGATAGTATCTATCATTTTGAAATAGAGCAAGGAATGCTTTCGGTCGTTGAAGGAAGCCTTGGCTCAAGTGGTAAAGTCATCGCGACAGGATTTAATACCCGGTCTTGGCCGAAAGGAATTTTGGACATGGCTGCTAAAGTAGAGTTTAATTCCTTAGATGAAGTGCAGTCGTTTTTCGATACGATCAACGAACCTTTGTGGCAAGAGTAGAAATAGTAGAAAGGAATCGTCCGTCTTCTGTCGAAATCTATTAGCTTGAAAGGAAGACGTGTATGATTATTTTGGGTA
>JAUZPJ010000370.1 GCA_030706025.1 Bacillota bacterium
CATCCATTGTTTCTGCAAGATGAGTGTGCATCATGACGCCTCTTTTTCTGGCAAGATCTTTAGTTTCAGACATGAGCTTTTTTGTAACTGAAAATGGGGAGCACGGCGCAAGCGCTATTCTGAGCATGGAGAAATCGCTTGTATCATGGTATCTTGAGATAAGCCTGTCACTGTCCTCTAGTATCTGACTCTCAGTTTGGATTACAGTCATAGGAGGAAGTCCCCCCTGATCCTTGCCCAGTGACATAGAGCCTCTGGTCGCATGAAATCTCATTCCAATATCCTGAGCTGCTTTAATTTGATCGTCTATTAGTGTTCCCGGCTGACTTTTAGGGAAAACATAATGGTGATCGGATGTTAATGTACAACCTGTTCTCAATAATTCACTAAAACCAACCATAGCACTAAAGTAAACCGCTTCCGGGGTAATATGCTTCCAAAATTCATATAGTCCAATAAGCCATGGGAAAAGAGGTTTCTCCTGAACCTCCTTGATTCCTCTAAACATGGTCTGATATAAATGGTGATGAGTATTAACAAAGCCAGGCAACGCAATTAATCCGGTACAATCAATCACTTCGGTTTCTTCAGATGCAGCAAGTTCTTTCCCTATCCTTTCAATCTTAGGTCCTTCTATAAGAATGTCTGATTTTTGAAATATTTCTTCTCTGTCGTTGAAAGTATAAATATAATCAATGTTTTTGAATAATAATTTACTCATTTTTGCCCCCCTAAATAAAAAAAATTAACCACTTAAAACGTATTTTAAGTGGTTAACGTACACTTTCTCGGAAAAACTCTGCTTACATAATAGCTTAATTATAAATTATTAAAAATTCTATTTCAATAGTATAGTTTAGGTAATCAATCCTTTAGTTAATTAATTCGATTCCCCAAAGGATTGGGCTATCCATCTTGTTTAAGCTCCCTTTAATACATCTATGCCCTATCAAAATTGGCTCATTAGCCTTGTCAAGCTGTTCCAACAATGCTTGTCCGTAAGTTAAGGCCATATCTGTTTCAATTGGATAAGATCTAGCCATCTCAATTTTCTCAAGGGCAGTTGAGGTTTTGCCACAAAGGTGGAGAAGAACCTTCCCACTCACTTCTTGAATTCCCTTAATAATTCGCCGGCTTGCGGGACCGCTATATTCCTTATAAACCTTGGGGCCTACGATTCCTATTGCTCCAACCGGATCACCGTACGAAATTATCGATGCTCCCCTTTTTATACCTTCAAGGCTATAGCGAATAATACCCTCTTCAACAACAGATAGAATTTCCAGGATTAGCTGGGGATCCTTACGCAGACCTTTGTAAAAAAGCATAGGGTCAATAAGAGATGAAAGAATGGTGAAGGGACCCTCGACACTTAGTGCCACTTTCTCTCCCGACCGAGCCAGAATTTCTACGGCATCTAAAACTTCTCTGATTCGGCCTTTTTTTATGTCCAATCCCTGGATTCCAGACATTTCTTCAATTGATGAAAATAAATACTTCTCTACCCTTGGTCCAACTAAAGCATTACCTGGCTTAATATAGGCACCGAAGGCTTCTGCTTCAACCGTAACGCAGAAAGGAACCCTTGATATAACATCCCGACGGTATTTCCTAAGCCTCCCGGCAATGATTGCCATGCTCGTTTTATCGGAATGAGCACCCGGGAAAGTTATGCCCGTTTCCCTGACCACCTCTTCCGGAATCTGTTCCATATCGTCTCCCGTACATATAAAGTCCATCTCGTCATTCCCCCTAATAGTTACCCTATTACAACATGAAACAATTCCCCGACTAGAATACTGATAGCTTGTAAGAGTAAAATGATCCACAGGGTCTTTTTCAAGGAAAGTTCCTTAAAAAGAACAAGGATACCAAAACCCGTATTAGCTAGTAGTCCTGCCATCATAGAACCGAAGCCTAAGGCCCCTTTCAGAAACCCCTCGGCAATAAACACGGACGAAAAACAGCTGGGAATCATGCCGACCAATGAAGCCACGACCGGCTGGAGAAACGTGTTTCCGCCAAGAATTGCATAGAATCCTTCTTCACCAAACCGATCCACGCCTATCTCGATAAGAAGGACCGTAACGTACAAAAAGATGGTCAGCTTCAACGTATGGATCAGACTGTTCACCAGAATGTTTTCATGTTTGCCGCATTTTGGACAGTCACAATCAATGCCGCATCCTTTGAGACGGTTGCGCTTTTCTTTGATCGCCCAGTTGATGAGCCAGCCCGCTCCGATGGCGAACAAGAGCTTAAGCCCGATGATCTCCAGCATCAGTGGCAGTTTATCAGGATGAGCCCCAATGACGATCAGAGCCTCATCCGAACCCGCCAGGAAGACAGCCATGAGCATCCCTAAGGTAAGATACCCATTGCAATAGAGCTTTGCTAAAGCAACTGAAATCCCACACTGGGGAATAGTTCCCAGTAAAGCTCCGCCAACAACATCCAGCCTGGCAAGATGACTAAAATAATGTGTGCCTTTGTTAACCCTAATGGTAATCCAATTAACCAAAAGAATGACAAGGAACAACACGGGAACAATCGTTATAACATCTTGGAAGCAGTCAGTCAGAATTTCAACCAACTAAGCAACCCCCTGCTTTTGACTTTAAACAAGTCTTTTATTTCCTTTTCCTTGAGGTCCTTCCCGATCAGACAGAGCTTACCGCTAGCCTTGAAACGACTTTTCGAAATAATAAACTGACCGTTAGTATAACTAAAATCCCAGTATCCCTGAGTACTTTTGAGGAATCCTTTGCCTCTCAAGACCTGACCATACTGGTGTTGGTTGAGATGAGTCAGAATTTGCTCCAGTTCCTCCTTGCTGTAAGCCCGAGAAGTTTTAATAGCTAAGGCTTCAAATTCATTTTCACTACAAGGCTTATAGTCGGTATGGAGAATATCACTCAGATCCAGGTCCTCCCGGCTATTAAGGAGGCTCTCTAATTCACTCGGCCCAAGAGAATCCCATGGTATACTGATTATTTCTGCATCCTGATTAAACTCTTTGAGGGAAGTTATAATCTTATCTATAGTTTTACTATCCATC
>JAUZPJ010000371.1 GCA_030706025.1 Bacillota bacterium
AAGCCTTAATCAACTTATCTTTTTTGAGTATGTGATCAAGTACCCAATTAAACACGAAGGTTAATATATCACGGATATGTTTGTCCTGATTATTGTCGAGTTCTCCTAGATCAATCTCTTCAATTTTTTGAATAAAGTCATCGTGTTCTACCTTTTGATTAAAATATTTAGGATATTTTATCTGAATCATATAATCTTCTTCAGTTTTAAAATGATACTTTGTATAGTCACTTAATTCCTTAATGATCGTGACAATTTTATCATACTTATCTACATACAGGTAGTTCTCCAGCAAATCATATATCTTATTACCAATTTCGAAAAGGTGTTTGTGTTGTTCATCAATTAGTTCTACACCGATTGAATACTCGTCTTTCCAGAGCAACATTTAAATACACTCCTTCTTAATCAATATTTCAAAATACATCACTCATTGATTATAACATAAAGACCAACTCAGATGGCGCTCATTACCAAATAATTTCTTCGGGGTACTCACGATAAGTGATTTCTAATAGGCAATGGCTAAGGAACTTGATAAACTATAAAAAAACAAGAAGAGGTGTTAACTATGCCGGATGATAAAATTATGGCTTTACCCCAGGAACTCTTAATTCTTGGTGCAGCCGTAAAGACGGGAATCGTCGAGGCCTTGCTCAAAAGCACTACTTATACCAGTTTATCCGAAGAACTAAATCTAAACCCCCGAGCAGTTTGGGTAGTAGTAGAAGCATTGGCTGATCTAGGGTACGTTAACAGGCAGGAAGAAAGGATAACTCTGTCTGAAGAGGCGCGAAAAATGATCTATGACCCCACAGCACCCAATTATTTAGGATTCGCCTTTATGCACCGCTATAATATGATCCGCTCATGGGTCCATTTGCCTGAAATTCTTGCTATTGGTCATCTGGAATCTCGAGACCAGGACCCGGAAAACACCCGCTATTTTATGGAGGGCATGCGGCATGGGGCAGAAAAGAGTGCTCCTGTTGTCGCAGATTTTCTACTTACAGATACAATCAATGGAGTTCGAGTACTGGATATCGGTGGAGGGCCTCTAATTTATGGCAGAGCCTTTACTACTCGAGGCGCTAAAGTGACCGTGCTGGATCTGCCTCAGGTTGTGGAATTAATGCAAGAGGAGGCCGAAATGGCTGGAATCACCATGATCCCAGGGGACTTTAATAAGGGATTACCCCCAGGGCCTTTTGATCTGGCTTATCTCGGGAATGTCTGTCACATTTTTGGCGAGACAGAAAACAGGAATTTATTTACAAAGGTGAGCCAAGTAGTGGTTCCTGGCGGACGTATTGCGATCGTTGATATGGTGCGCGGAACAAATCCCTTTGCTGCTGTTTTTGGAGTGAACATGCTGGTGAATACTACAAACGGCGGCACCTGGACCCTGGCGCAATATACCGAATGGCTGTCAGAGGCCGGTTTTCAAGATGTGAAACTAAACGAAGTGGCTGGCCGACAAATTATTACCGCTGTGCACACCTGACTTCCCAAATACTGAGCGTAGAAACTCCTATTTTTGGGATACTAACTTCCCTTGAGCATTGTAAAGCGCCCCCGGATCACCATTATTATTCCAGATTGTTGATTCTGTCCAAACCAAGACGTTTGTTCCTGGTTTGGCATTTTTTCCGCTTACAACGTTAAGAGTTGCACCCGCAGCAATTATAGTACCCGACGGGAACATAAATGTTTGATTCCCTTCTTCGCTCACTAACTTCCAAGCAGTGAGATTAACCGCTTTATTACAGTTATTCGTTAAAGTAACAACTTCACCGCTTAAATCAATATTGGATATCACGACTGAACCCGAAGATGTCGTAGGAACTGACTGTTCAGGATTAGGGCTAGATGAGGTATTGGAAGCCATTCTTGAGGGATCCTTTGTTGGCGGGCTATTCGATGATATTGTTTTGCCTGTTTTCTCAAATTTGACGCTATCACCGTTTGTTGTCGCAACAATCGTTCCCTCTTGATCTGTCCGATACACTTGCGCCCCCGCACCTGCTAATTTCTTTAACGTGTCTTGAGCTGGATGCCCATAATCGTTATTAACACCAACGGATATCACTGCGTATTTAGGAGAAACAGCTTTTAAAAAAGCGTTGGTAGTCGAACTATTGCTGCCGTGGTGTCCAACCTTTAACACGGTAGACTGTAAATCCTGCCCGCCTTTCAACATTTCTGCTTCTGAAGCATTTTCTGCATCCCCTGTTAATAAGAAGGAAACTTTCCCAAAGGTGATTTTTAATACAGCACTGTAGTTATTGAGATCTTCATAGCGATCACTATTTGGTGCCAAAAATACTCCTGTTATGCCAGGAACATCGAGCTTAGTTCCAGCTTTGGCTCTAATATTCTTAGCACCGCTGGCCTTGACTGCAGTAATAAAATCCTCGAATGTTCTTGTCGTTGCTGTACCATTAGACATATAAACCTGTTTTGGCGGGAAACTGTGAATGATGGTATCGAGCCCACCAATATGATCCTCATGTGGATGTGTTGCTACGACTGCAGAAAGTTCTTTGACTCCTTGGGATTTTAGATAGCTCACTACCCCAGGACCATCATCAACATTTCCTCCATCGATAAGAATCGTCTGACCGTTAGGCGCGATTACTAAAATGCTATCTGCTTGACCAACGTTCATAAAATGGACTTGTAATTGACCACTTTTCATTGTTTGGCCGGAAACAGTGTTAGAAATCTCGGCCTTTTCTGTTGTACCACAGCCAGAAAGAAAAATAAAAACTGTGATAATCAGTGGTAAGATAAACCGTCTTTTACGTAACAACATTAAATAACTCCTCTCATTCCAAGTAACAATCCACTACCACACGAACAATAGCCGTGTGCTCTAACATCCTCTTGGTTGCCTGCTCATTTTTGCACAAGGACAAAGCTATCTCTTCTGTTAAAATGACGAACTTATTTTCAAGAGTGATATTATGATATATAATTCATGATAAAAGGATAATTTCCTGCATAAATCGAGGATATTCTTCCTATTTTGAAATTCCCTGACT
>JAUZPJ010000372.1 GCA_030706025.1 Bacillota bacterium
CGTAACATTTTTATGAGGGGATGCTTGCCAAGAGGAAACATAAGGCTGTACTTCATGGCACCTTGCACAGAAGGAAGGCGTGGAAGTAGTTACATATCCGATTTGAAATAATGCATAGCCAACGATTAAGACTATAACGACTATTAAAAGGACCTTTTTCCACATAAAGACTTAAACACCACCTTTGCAATAAGTTTGTCCCAAGTTAAGACATTTTATGATTTTCAAAGCGATGTATATGTGCACATCGAATAACTCATGTAGGAAAATGTTATTTTAATCCTTATTTATGTTTGGTAGAGAAAACCTCCCCTGAAAAATAGGGGAGGTTTTCGTCTACCAATTATTACGACGATTCGATTGGAAGCATTCTCGACAATAGACTGGTTTATCACCGGAAGGCCTAAATGGGACTGTCGTTTCTCTTCCACACTCTGCACAGATGGCAGGAAACATTTCGCGTTCTTGACGATTGTTATAGCCACCGCCACCTGAGTTTCGGGATTGGGCCTTCTTAGCGGCACGGCATTGTGGGCATCTACCAGGGTCGTTTGTAAAACCTTTCTCAGCGAAAAACTCCTGTTCAGATGCAGAGAAAACAAATTCTTGACCACAGTCTCTACATGTTAAAATCCTGTCAGTAAACATTAGTAACACCTCTTCGTTTTGTTTAAGGTTACCCTTTAATTTCAGTAGTCAATGAAACTTCCCTGCAATGATACTGATACTTGAAGTATACCCACTCTTTAGATTTTTATTAATGCAGCCAGTGGAACAATGAATTAATTTCCTATTTCATAATTAAAGAGGCAACACCAAATAAAACCGTTGTAATCCCCGCGGCAAGCAATGATGGTTTTAACTTAGAACGGGTGTATTCCATCAATGGAAGATCAAGTATTGTACAGAGGGTTATCGTGTTATCGCTCAAAGGGGAGGCGAATGCTCCAAAGGTACCACTGGCAAACACGGCCCCTATTACCAGTAATAGATTAGAACCGGCCTCGTGAGCTAGAGTTACACCGAGTGGCATTAACAAGCCCCAAGCTCCCCATGATGATCCGATAAAATAAGTTAGTATACTTCCTAAGACAAACACAACTGGCGCTATAAAGGTCGGTGGGATCAAGCCAATCAAATGGGATGCGATATAGCGGGAAAATCCCAAATCTTCAGAGACTGCTGATAAGGCCCAGACTAAAGCCAGCATGAGAATAACGGAGACTAATTCATTTCCGCCCTCGATAAAATGAGTGACTAAATTTGGAATACTAAAGCGTTGTGCAAGAAAAAAGATTAAGGATAGAATTAAAGTAATAAATAATGCTTCGAGCATGACGCCTAGGGCGTCCGCCCTGATAAAGGCATCCATAAAGTTGCTTGCTTGGGTGTGTCCGTCCCACCAGCTTAAAAAGATAGTCGTCATTAAGACAATACCGATAGGCAGTATAAGGTTCCACGGTTTGCTGGGAGTATCCCTTTCATAGGCTTTAAGACATTTTTGGAGTTCTTCTTCCTCTAGTGCGTTAGGATCTCCTGAATTTAACGATTCGGTAGAGTTACTGAACTCTTTAAAAAAACTATAGTAAATTCCTATTGCTATAATTGTCAGAGAGAAAAAGTTAAAGGGAATACTCTTAATATAAACACTGTAGGGTGATCCTTTTAAGCCAACATTTTGAATAGCTGTCCCCGTTAAAGATACCATATAGCCCACAAAGGCCGTAGCTATAGGCACAAGCACAACGACAGGGTTTGAAGTAACTTCAATAACAAATCCAATTTTGCTTGAAGAGATAGGTAATCTTTTTTTTAGAATTTTCATGATTGGTGCAATCGTTACAATTCGAAAATTGGGGTTATTGAAAGTACCTATCGTGGAAATCCAAATGAGCAGTATAGCTGCCCGTCCTGTTTTAACTTTTCGCCCCACTAAATCAACGAAACCCTTTATTCCTCCAGTCATTTTAGTTAAACGGATGAGTCCAGCAAAAACATAGAGAAAAATGATAATTCGAATATTGTTGAGTTTAATCAGGTTGTCCACGAGATAGAAAACCAGTGTTTTAACTCCACCAAAGAGATCGGGGTGTTTTAAGTAACATCCCAAAATTAAACCTGCAAATAATCCCGGCTGAACTTGTTTGGAAAGAATGGAAATAGGAATGACTACGAGAAAGGGTAGTAATGAAACCCAAGAACCTTCCATATAATATGTTCCTCCGCTTTCTGGTGGCAGATATAAAGTATAAGGCGCCACCGCTAACCTAGACCTTGGTTTAAGCCAAGTGCCTATATTTTCTCTCCAAATTGGCAATGCTATGTAAGCAGCCATCGTTATATCCAAAAAATTCAAGGTTCCTAGTCGAAATACAAAGGAATTTCTTAAATTTTATCGAATACTAATTATTGGATAACGAGGATTAATTGAAGACAAATTGATAAACTTCATTAAAGATAGGAGAGTTCATTTTGGAAAGACCACAAAGTAACCCTAGTCGTATGGTCGTTGTAGAAAACAAAACTAGTGGCGAGCGTTTTCTGGTTGACCTTTTAAAGGGCCAAACTTATGACAAAGAATTGTATACTAAGATTACCTATGAAGTCCCGCTTAAGAAAGAATACTGGGATTTACCACGGTTAAGCAAGACTAAGTAATATTACCTTTCATGATTACCATTGCGTAATTCTGCATAGGACCGTAAGAAGGACAAGTTCATATGACTAGACCCCTAAGGTTTATAACCTTAGGGGTCTAGTCATTCTGTAATGCTATTTGGGTACCAAAAATGGTCAAACATTTGAATTGTATTCATTAAGCAGCTTATCCAGTCTTTGACTCAAGCTTAGAACTTCTGGATCGGTGAGGTTATTGATATTTGCGAAGTTATTGAGTTGGTGGCGCAAGTTCTCTATGGCATCTAGCAGTGTCATAACGTTATACGACATGGTCTTACCCCCTCCTCGAATTTTTCGCTAATCGGTATTATAATCTACACTGGTTTAAGGCGCAATACATCGTGAAATGTTTTACGGTTCTC
>JAUZPJ010000373.1 GCA_030706025.1 Bacillota bacterium
GCCAAGGTGATAATAATAAAGATCTTGGCAAACTCCGAAGGCTGAATGCTAAACGATGAGGTGATCGGAATCCAACGGGTTGCCCCTTTCGCCGATTGCCCAAAAATAATGACGGCTAGGAGTAGTACAAGATTAAGGCCATAAATCCACCACCGGAGGCGCCGCCATTTCTGATAATCAATTGCGGCCAAGGCAATTGCAATGAAAATTCCACTTAGAACCCAAAACGTTTGCACTTTAACATAATGCAAGGGATCCGATTTATCGACATTAATGGACGCTGTACTCAAGATGAAGAGACTTGCAACCAACAACAGACACGTAAAGAGGATAAATAAAAAGTCTAAATTTCTCAGGGCTCTCTTATCCACGGTTATAATTCTCCTCAAATTAATTTGGCTATTACTTTGCTCATTATAGCACATCTATAAGCACAGCCCAAAGCTTCAAATAATGTTATAGGAGATGATAATTTACAGAAAAAAGCCGGGAGGTTATCCCCGGCTTTCCTGATTATTAGACTGACTTAGCAGCGTCAGCGTAATCCCGCTTCATCTTCACAACCGGAATATTAGCGACCAACGCCACCTCGCGGTCATCTTGGCAGAGATTGAACTCAAGCGCAGTTTCGTCGATCTCCATATAGTTTGAAATAACTTTTACCAAATCTTCTCTTAATCTGTTAAGCATGGTTGGTGAAATGCTGGCACGGTCATGAACCAGAACGAGCCGAAGGCGCTCTTTGGCTACCGACTTACTCGAGGCGCTTTCCCTGCCAAGCATTCGGCTGATAAATTCTAACAAGGACGATTCCTCCTCTCAGTACCGAACGGTTAACGAAGACCAACAAGTCTCTTAAGTCTATCCATAATTCCAACGGGTACATCGAGGGCCATTAAAGGTACTTCTTCCCCTTTGATCCGTCTAGTGATCCGTCGATAGGCCTCTCCAGCCTTTGATCCTTGATCCATAACAGCAGGTTCACCCTTATTCGTAGAAATCACGATACTCTCATCTTCCGGAACGACACCAATGAGATCAATGGCTAAGATATCTAAAATATCCGAGATGTCCATCATATCTCCGCGTTTGACCATTTCAGGCCGAATCCGGTTAATAATTAATTTTGGATTCCTCAGCTCTGCAGCTTCTAATAGGCCAATGATGCGGTCCGCGTCACGCACTGCGCTGACTTCGGGTGTGCAAACAACCACGGCTCTGTCAGCACCCGCGATCGCGTTGCGAAATCCTTGTTCAATTCCAGCCGGACAATCAATAATTGCGAAGTCAAATTCTTCTTTAAGTTCTTGGGCTAGTTTGGCCATTTGCTCTGGATTAACAGCCGTTTTATCTTTCGTTTGGGCAGCGGGCAGCAGGAAAAGATTCGTAAAACGTTTATCCTTAATAAGGGCTTGCTTTAAGCGGCAATTCCCAGAGGTTACATCCACTAAGTCATAAACAATGCGGTTTTCCAGTCCCATCACCACATCGAGGTTACGCAAACCGATATCCGTATCAACCAAGACGACTTTATGTCCTGCAGAAGCCAGTCCTGTACCAATATTTGCTGAAGTTGTTGTCTTACCTACGCCCCCTTTGCCAGAAGTTACGACGATTATCTCACCCATATTTAAACCTACCTTTCATAAGTGTTATTCTCGTTTAGCGTGTTTTGCCACGCCATCCACTCATACCTGCTGCTTCTACTATTAATTGATCCTCTTTAATTTTGGCAATTTCCGGTCCCCGTCCCTCCTCGTCCGGTGCCCTCGTTACCAAATCAGCAATCCTCAATTGCGTGGGGGCGAGATGATAAGCGCTGACTGTCGCTTTCCGATCTCCCGTAGCCCCGGCATGGGCCACCCCTCGCAAGGAACCCAGAACTGCAATATTACCCGTTGCGATAATTTCTGCTCCAGGATTAACATCCCCTAGGACAACAACATGCCCTTCAAATTGAACACTTTTCCCGGAACGGAGTGTGCGTTCTACAAAGAGACAGCTTCCTTCCACCATCCCATCTTCTAAATGGCGAGTTTCTTTGTCCACGGCTGCATATTGACTCTTACCAGGCACGTATACTTCTTCTTCAGTCAACCATCCGGCAAGTTCCAACTGGTATTGCCCTAAGGTTGCTGCCAAGACAGCATGTTCATCCTCCGTGTATTCCTTTTTGCCAGCATAGCATCGGATGACAGCGCCTTTCAGAAATTCAACCGATTTTTCAAGCAGCTGAGAAAGTTCATTGATTAATAATCCAAACTCCGCAGCTGGATCAAGATAGAGTATCAATCCATCGCGGGTGCCCTTAAGAGCCAAATGTTCTGTCCGTGTCAACCTGAACAATCCCCCATCACTTTGTCTTAATTACATGCCTTCTTTAAATTCTACAAGCCTGTCCTATTTCCTTTTTTACACGATAAAAAAACGAGGACAAAATTCCTCGTTTTTCAGCCCCCTTTCGAGGACTTCCAACCAAAATACTTCATAAAGGCCGCCTCAGCGACTTTACCTGCTGTACCACCACCGTGTCCTCCAAATTCCACCACCCCAGCGAAAGCGATCTGCGGATGGTCGTAGGGAGCAAACGCCACAAACACCCCATTGTAGATCTCCCCGGAAATCGTGTCCTTGGAACCGATCTGAGCAGTACCTGTTTTAGCCCCTCCCGTAAATTCCGGCATATCGTACGACAGGAAATTCGCGGTTCCTTCCCCCGTCGTCACGGCGGCCATCCCTTTTTTGATGGTATCCAGAATATCCGTGGAAACTGAAACTGTATTGAGAAGCTTGGGTTCATATTGTTGAGTCACTTTTCCCGTGATGGGATCAAGCAGTTTATCAACAATGTAGGGGCGATAATGTTTTCCGCCATTCACCATCGTGGACACGTAATCGGCTAATTGCAGCGGAGTATAGCTATTATACCCTTGCCCGATGGAATTGTTGTAGCTATCATAAACCTTCCAATCGACGTTTTCGCTGACCTTTTGCTGGTACCAAACTTGAACCTGCTTCTTTTCA
>JAUZPJ010000374.1 GCA_030706025.1 Bacillota bacterium
ATCTTCTTGTGATAAACAAGTTCCTGATCTAGCTCGTCAGCAATTTCATTGAGGACCTTTCCAAGTGTTCCGGTATATTCCCCAGCTTTGATCATTGAGAGAACAAACGTATTCGGGGATGAATTCAGGAGTGATAATGCCTCTGACAAATCACTGCCTGCTTCTACTAGCTCCTTGACATTTCTCCACTGTTCCTGTTCGAAGGTTAATTTCCCCTCGCTAAAGGTCATCAACTCTAAGGCCTGAAGCAAAGGGATTCCAGCTTCCAATAAAGTAGCCAACCGTCGAGCAAATTGGCTCCACTGAATATTCGAACGAGCCGGTAAGAACATGCTTTGCCAATTTCTCGTTGCGCGAACAGCCACAGGGAAGTATCCTTCCTTCCTCAAACGGGCTTGAACCTCTGATATTTCTTCACCGATCCATGAACCATGCTGGATAATTCCACTCTCGTCAACAGCTTTCCAAACAAATCGTTGCTTCTTCATCTCCTTAAGCTATCGGGGCTCTGCAGTTTTTCTTGGGCGACCTCATAAGAAACGAGGCCCTTTTGTACTAAATCAAGGATTGCCTTATCCATCGTTTGCATCCCCAGCTTAGCATTCGTCTGGATAACCGTTGGCAATTGATGGGTTTTTCCCTCACGTATAAGACTCCGAACCGCCGGCGTCGCTAACATAACTTCAATAGCCGCTACACGCCCTTTCTGATCAGCTCTTGGAAACAATTGCTGCGACAATATTCCCTGTAGAACGGCAGCCAGCTGCACGCGGATTTGTTGCTGTTGATGTGGCGGAAAAACATCGATCATTCGATCAACGGACTGAGTCGCATCATTCGTATGTAACGTACTAAACACTAAATGCCCAGTTTCCGCTGCAGTAACGGCGGTGGCAATCGTTTCTAAATCTCTCATCTCACCGACTAAAATTACGTCGGGATCTTGGCGCAATACAGCGCGCAAAGCATTGGTAAACGAGTGAGTATCATTACCAACCTCTCGTTGGTTCACTAAACTCAATTTGTGGCGGTGTAAATATTCAATTGGATCTTCAATCGTAACAATATGACAAGCCCGTGTTTGATTGATATAGTCGATCAACGAGGCAAGAGTCGTCGATTTGCCGCTCCCTGTCGGCCCCGTCACTAAGACTAATCCTTTATGTAAACGGGCTAACTCAATGCTCACCGGGGGAAGACCTAGGTTCTGCGGACTAGGAATATCAAAAGGAATCAAACGTATTACCACCCCAATGGATCCTCGCTGACGAAAGGCATTTACACGGAATCGTCCAACGCCTGGTAAACTATACGAAAGATCCAACTCGCCATTTTCCGCAAATCGTTTAGCCTGCTGGTCATTCATCAGAGAATGACCGAATGTCTCAAGATCAGCTTGCGAAATTTTATCCGTCCCAATTTGAACCAGTGAGCCATCAATACGTAGTACTGGTGGGCTCTCCACCGTCAAATGGATATCCGAGGCTTTTTTTTCTCCGGCCAAATGCAGAAGTTCTTCTAGCGACAACATGTTTTTCTCCCCTTATCTTTCAATTCCCGAAGTTGCATGTAATACTTCTTCCAAGGTCGTGGACCCCTGGGCCACCTTCAAAAGCCCGTCTTCCAAAATTGTCAACATTCCCGAAACCATGGCCTGTTGCTCAATGTCCCTAGAATTTTGCCGTGAAAGTACTAGTTTCCTAATTTCCTGATTATATTGCAAAAACTCATGAATCCCAATCCTACCGTGAAACCCAGTTTCCAAACATTCTGTACATCCAGTAGACCGATATAAAGTTGATATATATGTCGGTAAACGAAGTGTTCTTTTCTCAGTCTCAGACAATTTATACGTCGTCTTACAGTGTTCACACAAACGTCGAACCAAGCGTTGGGACAAAACTCCACTCACCGCTGACGCCAAAAGATAGGGTTCTATTCCCATATCAATAAGTCGGGCCAAGGCCTCTGCGGCTGTATTAGTATGTAATGTTGATAAAACTAAATGCCCAGTAAGGGATGCTGTGATGGCGATTCTAGCTGTTTCTTCATCGCGAATTTCCCCGATCATAATTACATCCGGGTCTTGTCGCAAGATATGTCGTAATCCCACTGCAAAACTGAGTCCTGCTGGAAGATTGACCTGAACCTGGTTAACTCCCGGAAGTTGATATTCGACAGGTTCTTCAATCGAAATAATATTTAGTTCTTCGGCATTTAATTCACGAAGAAGAGCGTAAAGGGTTGTCGTTTTACCACTTCCAGTTGGACCTACAACCAATATTAAGCCATTTGGGCGCCGCAACAAAGTTTGTAATCCTGATTCAACCTCAGAGCGCATCCCTAAAGCATTGAGCGGTCGCTGAGCCATCTCTGGGTCAAGAATGCGAACAACAACTTTTTCTCCAAACACCGTTGGCATGGACGCCACTCGCAAGTCAACAGAACGAAGTTCAACACTAAATGTCATCCTTCCATCTTGAGGAATTCGACGTTCCGCAACATCCATTTGTGCCATGACTTTTAAACAAGAAACAACACTCCGAGCAGCATTTGAAGAGAGAACGTGTTTCCGAATGAGTTTACCATCAATCCTGTACCGTACGACAAAATCACGTTTACGCGGCTCCCAATGGATATCACTTACCCCTAGTAAAACAGCCTCGGTCAACACAGAGCGTACTAATCTAAGGGTAGGTGCATCGTCTTGTGGCAAATCCGAGCTTGCGGTCCCGATCGTCCATACACCCTGATCCTCATTGATCGTGTTCGCCGGTTTAGCGAGTTGAGCGACAGATTGTTCCACAGTTAGATACTGACGAATTGCCGCTTGAATCTCTTCTTCCTTAGCGAAAACTGGTTCAACCTCTAACCCGCTCAACATTCGCACATCCCGCAGAGCTCGTTCGTTGGTGGGGTCGAACATAGCGACTCTCAGAATTCCTGTCCGCAGTTCGAACGGAATAAGAGTATAACGTCGAGCCAATTCTTCTGAGATTAATCCCGC
>JAUZPJ010000375.1 GCA_030706025.1 Bacillota bacterium
ATGTAACAAGCTTGGATTATCTATCCCTTTCAACGAAAAGCCCTCGTTAGTAGACTGAAAAATCTACTAGCGAGGGCTTTGATATTCGTTACAATCTAGGCTTTTTTCACATTCTATTTAAATCACGATAGTTAGGAATTCTCTAATATTATTTGATTCTGGACTTAATTGGCAGATTCTGCTTTGAGATTCCGCAATGTTTTCAGGGGGAGGCCCATTATTTTAGCAATGTCCTCTATAGAAAGGGGATGAGGGTAGAAGAAATGGTATTTATAAATTTATAAGTCGGATATACTAAGAAAAATTATATACATAACTTTGGTGGTGAGTTCATGATATTTAAAAAACACCAAAAAGGCACTAGCCTTGCATAAAGTTTGTGATCATTTGTCAAGTAAAGATTATCAACGATATATCGAGGAAAATGCCTATTAATGGTGGAAATACGCCGGGATTCCTGTATTTATGCATAAAAAACCCTTATAATTAGAGATGGAAGTAGTTCTTGTCCAAATCTAAGCATAAGGAACAATTAAAATGCAGGACAAGGATACCACGAAATCCACAATTTTTCAATTGTTAGGCCGCCTTTACTTGAGCCTCCGATTTTCCCAAGACTTACTCAATGCTTTGAATCAAATATATTACTAGGAAGATTCCGATTGCAAGAACAGAGATAGATAGAAGCATGTTAAGTAAAGACGATGAATGATATGTATCTGCGTCTATTTGCTTTTCAACCTTTTTATATTTGATATATGAGAATAGGCTCATTAATGAGCCTAAGCTAACAAGGAAAATGCCAATAAAGGATGAATATCCATGAGAGGCTGGCATGGCAATTTCTAGGTTTGATTTCCCTAAAGCATATGACATTTGTTTCGTGAACAAAGCGAACCTCTCAACAACAAAACCGAATCCCATTATTCCGATACATGTTCTGATCCATGCAAGAAATGTTCTTTCATTCGCCATGTGTAAACGACGATTACCAGTATTTTTAGGTTGTTTATCCTCGACATTATGCATGATGCCGCCCCCCCCATAAGTAGAATAATCGTGTAAGGAGTGAACCAGGAGTTGTAAAGATTATACCATATTGCGTTTCTGTTCAGCGTTGAATTTAGAATTATGTAGACTTGCGGTTTATCCTTGGTTTTCCCAAAAATCTCCGTAGGTTTGTTACCTTCGCCGGAATGGGCAAATTCCTCCTTTAGCAAATGACAATACCAAGTTTCTTTAATAGTATGGACTTGCTAGAATAATTCTGCAAGAAGGGGATTTTTGTGGATTTACTTAAAATAGCAGGTGTGGTTTATTGCGAATTTAAAAAAATGATATTATTATCCGTCAGGGATATAAGCGAATGGTATAATAGTATATAAAAAACTAGGGCCGAAGGAACTATAATTGGCAGGTGTAATGTATGAGTGATATTCAACGGTTAATCATAGGAGTTTATTTTACGTTAACCATGTTCTATGTTGTCTCTGTTAACTTATTTCCTGGTGATGTTTTGGTTAGGCTTACAGGGTGGGTAACGGTTCTGACTATTTTCATTGCAGCACTAAGTATAGAAAAGAAATGTTTGGAGCAAAAGGTTTTGACTGTTGCGGCATTCTTCATGGTTATAGGCGACTTTTTTCTGGGCCTTGGTGAAAGGATTGGAATTCTTAAATCATGGGATGTGCCCCTTGGTATGTTCGGCTTTATGATTTCATACATTTTTCTGATAATTGCTTTTCAGAAAAACTTTAGCATTAAGGGGAAAAATCTTTGGGCTATATTACCTATTGCAGTAGTCTTTATTACTATTTTCTTTAATTTAGCAGAATTTGTTAAGGGGCCAATGTTTGTAGCCGCATTAGTCTTCGGTTTGGTACTTTGTTATATGTGTTGGACTGCGCTATGTAGCTTATTCAGAGGTTACTTTAGTAAAAAGGCCGCTTGGTTGATAGCAATTTCCGGCTGTCTAATCTTTATAAGCGACATGGGTGTTGCACATGCAGTATTTAATCCTTTATTCAAAGGCCAGTTTGTCCCATGGCTGAAGGTTTATATTTGGATTACCTTTGTACCTGCCTGGACCCTAATTTTAGCTACCGTTACGGAAGAAAATTTAAAAGTGCAATAAATAATTCAGCCCCACTTTGTGTTGGACGGTATCAGTAAGAGGTTATCCATAATATCATTAGTCATGATAAAAATAAATAAAGAAGAGTTAAGAAGAAATGATATTTAGTAATTTGTGGATCGATATTTTAATAATTGCGGGTATTATAGTTAGTTGTATATTGGCATACAGGGAGAAGGCACTCACTTTTGGGAGCGGTTTTCGCTTTTTTCCTGACTGTGGGGCTTTATATTTCCGGCGGTATTCCTTTTTTGGCTGCTTTGTTTGGATTCTTTATATCCTCCAGCTTTTTTACAAAATTATGGACAGGGGAGAAGGAAGAGCTGGAAAAGGCTTTGTATGACAAGGGAGGAAACAGAGACCATATTCAGGTCTTAGCCAACGGTGGAGCTGCCTTTATCATGGCAGCAGCTTATTACCTGATGCCCGAAAAGCAATTTTTAGTAGCTTTTTTTGTGGCAATAGCGGAATGCAACGCTGATTCATGGGCTTCGGAAATAGGTATCATGAGCAGGTCAACTCCTTTCTCCATTATAAATTTTAAGCCTGTACAAAGGGGTATGTCCGGTGGGGTAACATTTCTCGGATTGTTTGCAAGTGCTTGCGGTGCTTTGTTTATTGCCGGACTATATTTTGTAGTTATGTTTGTAAGTATTCCTTTCCTCGAGTTGATCAGGGATTGTACCATGATTGCTGTCTTTGGATTCGCTGGGGCTGCTATAGACAGTGATTTAGGCGCGGTTTTCAAACCTGCCTACGTCGACAGAACAGGGAGGCTCACGGAAAAAAGAGCCCACGGAAACGTGCAAAACAAGCAGGTAAAAGGCTTTGGACTTTTCAGCAA
>JAUZPJ010000376.1 GCA_030706025.1 Bacillota bacterium
AACTCCGGGGTTCCACCCGTTCGGATCCACATTGCAGGAGTTTGCGTCACAAGTCGCAATGTGGCGAAAGTCTCATCCGACTTTCGTCACGCTGCAGGAGTATGCGTATGGGGACGCAGCGTGGCGAAAAGCTCGTCCGCTTTTCGTATGCCGAATACGGAAGTTAAAACCTTCAGAGCCGATAATACTTGGGGCGTAGGCCCCTGGTAAAGTAGATCAATCGCAAATGTCCGGGAGGAAAGGCATACCATTGAAAGAATATACTTAACGCTATAATAAAAGTAAGAATTGAGAATTGATAAATAAGTCATAAAGAAAACTGGTCTGACCATCGGACGATGTTGTATAATAAAATATCAGGGCAGAAGGGAGGTTAGTATGGATTTAAGACTTACAGATATTATTGCTCAAAATATAGTGGAATTTATCGATGGAAAAAGTGGTTTTGCTGTGATCGTCTGCGATGATACTGGGAAAATCATTGCTGATTCTGCTGGAACTAGAGTAGGGAAGCTACATACAGGGAGCAAACAAATATTAACAACGACGAGTGATTCTGCTATTGTTACATCAACAGAGGCTGAGGCTTCTGGAGGTCAGCTTAAAGAAGGATTTAATCTTGCAATTAAGGTTGACGGTATTAAAATTGGTACTTTTGGGATCGCTGGACCCTTGGCAACCGTTCAACCAGTAGCTAAGATTGCGGCTGGAATGATAGTCATGATGTTAAGGGATGAAAAATTAAAGAGTGTTATTCGAAATCAAGTTCAGGTTTTGAGTAACTCTGTTGAAAAAGCAGCTAGCTCGGTGCAACATACTGCAGCTTCGGCCCTAGAGGTAGCTTCAATTAGCCAAGCTATTGCTAAAGAGGCCAAAGAAGGGGAAAATCAGCTTCAATCCACGTCTGAAATTTTAGAGTTAATTCGACGGGTGGCCAAACAGACGAATCTTTTAGGTTTAAATGCTGCTATTGAAGCGGCTCGTGCAGGTGAACACGGTCGAGGTTTTTCTGTCGTTGCTGGTGAAGTACGTAAATTGGCTGATGAAAGTAATTGTTCAGCCAATGATATTAGTGGTATTTTACTAGAATTCCAATCCATTATTCGGAAAATCACAGAAAGCTCTATGCGCAATACTGTAATTACCCAGGAGCAAGCACATGCCAATCAAGAAATTGCCCAATTAGTTGAAGGAGTGCAACAGGTTAGTCGTGAATTACAATCGTTAGCCTCTAGCCTATAGTAAAATAAATTTGTACCACTGGTTTTTATGCCCATAAAATGGACGATAATTGGTTAGAATGCTCTTAGCAGATTGAATTTGAGGGGGATTATTTGGATGAAAGTTAGCTTGGCTTATGGAAGAAATGGCTTAAACATTGACCTTCCTGAAAATACTAAAGTCATCGAACCTACTCACGTGGAACCAGCGGAGAATGATCATGAGGTTGTTTTAAATGCTCTTCGAAACCCATACGGCACAAAGCCTCTTAGAGAAATGGTTAAATCAACTGATAAGGTTGTCATCGTGATTAGCGATATAACCAGGCCTACCCCAAATCATAAGTTAGTTCCTTGGATCCTTGAAGAACTTCCTCATGTCCCTATAGAAAATGTTACGATTATTAACGGCACCGCAACTCATCGTGACCAAACCAGAGAAGAATTTGTTGAAATGTTAGGGCAAAAGGTTGTAGATACTGTCCGTATTATCAATCATCATTGTCACGAGAAATCCGAGCTTGCACACGTCGGAACAAGCCGCTTTGGATGTGAGGTTTACCTGAACAAAGAATATGTCGAGGCTGATTTTCGAATTGTTACAGGATTCATTGAGCCACATTTCTTTGCCGGATTCTCGGGAGGCCCTAAGGGAATTATGCCTGGCGTAGCAGGGATTGAAACAATTCTTACGTTCCATAATGCTAAAATGATTGGGCATCCGTTGGCCACTTGGGGTGTCCTTGATAGAAACCCACTTCAAGAGATGTCAAGAGAAGTAAACACTTTTTGCAGACCGAATTTCATCCTCAATGTGGCTCTAAACGGAAAAAAGGAGATCACGAATGTTTTTGCCGGTGAGTTGGCAGCTGCTCATCTTACAGGGTGTGCTTATGTCAAAGAACATGCAATGATTAAATGTGATCAGCGCTTTGACGTCGTGATTACGACAAACTCCGGTTATCCGCTTGATCAGAACCTCTATCAAGCTGTAAAAGGTATGAATGCGGCCCATAAGATTGTAAAAAAAGGTGGTACGATTATTTGTGCTGCAGAATGCATTGAAGGCATGCCTGCGCACGGAAATTTTGTCAAAATATTAAATATGCGTGAAACCCCTGGTGAACTTTTAACGATGATCAATGAACCTTCTTTTCAGATGTTTGACCAGTGGGAAGCTCAAAGGTTGGCAATGATTCAAGAATGGGCAGATGTCTATATATATTCTACTTTACCGGATGAATCGGTTAGAATCGCTAAGCTGACCCCGACTAAAGACATCGAACAGACGTTAAATGAACTAAAAGCTAAATACGGCCCTGAAATGAGTATTGCAGTACTGCCACTTGGGCCATTGACAATTCCTTATGTAGAAGAATAAGTCTACATAGAATGGGCACCTATAATAGGTGCCCATTAGCATTGAGTATTACTTCGAAGAGATTTAGCTTTGCATGTGATATAATAGTTGGAATCTCTATTTGGAAATTGTCTTTTTGATAAAATAGGAAAAAAACGCGTGAAAGAGGTCCTATAGTTGGATAATGTTCGAAAAGGCCTTTCTGTGCAGAAGGTATTAAAAGATCGTGTCTCCTTGCGTAAATATGCACAGCGACCTATTAAAGACGAAGATAAAAATGCGATTATTGAGGCAGCGATGCGGGCGCCGACCGCTGGAAATATGATGCTATATTCGATGATTATTGTCTCTGATCAAGAACTAAAACAACGCCTAAGTGAAACTTGTGATCATCA
>JAUZPJ010000377.1 GCA_030706025.1 Bacillota bacterium
AAGTTGGTCCAACGTATTAAAAATTTTCGGATGTCTATCCTTCGGTGCCATTGAACGAACATCCAATTGGGATGCATAGTCAGACATAAAATTTCCTCCTCATCAAATAGAAATACCTTCTAGGATAGCATTCCACATCCTTCGAGAAATATAAAATTTACTACTTTTTATTTGAAATACCGCTCAATCTATACCCAATGTACATAATTAAAATCCAAATTGGTCCGATATAAAGAGAATAGGCCATATCGGGGATATACGCCATTAAAGCCATAACCATTGCTAAGAATACTAAGTCTACATAGTTCGAAACAGGGTAGAGCGGGAGCTTAAACGTTAGATTTTCCGCCTCCCCCAATTCTTGCATTGCACGCCTGAATTTCAAATGGGTAATTAGAATCATAATCCAGTTAAAGATGGCTGCAATCGTCGCCACGGACATGACATACAAGAATACTTTCCCCGGAACAAGAAAATTAAGTACGACTGCGATTAAGGTAAGTGCCGACGAAAACAAAATACCGTATACCGGAGTCCCCGCTCTACTCAGATGTCCAAACATCTTTGGTGCACTTCCGTGAAGCGCTAGGGTATGAAGCATTCTGCCATTGCTGTACAATCCACTATTATAAGTCGAAAGAGCTGCAGTTAAGACAACCACATTGAGAATTCCCGCGGCCGCTGGAATCCCGATTTTTGAAAAAATCTCTACAAAAGGGCTGCCTACTGTCCCGACTAAGTTCCAGGGATATATGATGGTCAAAACCAATAAAGCCCCAACATAAAAAAGAAGAATTCTCCATACAACTTGGTTAATCGCTTTCGGTATTGATTTTGTTGGATTATCTGCCTCTCCTGCAGTGATTCCAATCAGTTCCACGCCCCCAAAAGAAAACATCACGATCACGAGAGATAACAACAACCCCCAAAGTCCGTTTGGCAAAAACCCTCCGTGAGCCCATAAATTACTGAGTCCAATTGGCCGGCCGTTATTTCCGAGCCCAAAGAAAATAATTAGAAGCCCAAATAAAATCATCGCAATTATGGCTACGACTTTAATCAGGGAAAACCAAAATTCCAATTCACCAAACGTTTTAACATTGATCAAGTTAATTAACGTAATGGTAATTAGAAACATCAAGGCTGAAAGCCACGTTGGCACAGACGGAAACCAATAGTTTATGTAGACTCCAATCGCTGAAAGCTCAGCCATACTTACGACAACATAGCAAAACCAGTAGTTCCAACCAGAAAAGAAACCTGCAAAATCTCCCCAGTAACGATAAGCGTAGTGGCTAAAAGCACCCGAAACTGGTTCATAAACGGACATTTCCCCCAGAGCCCGCATGATAAAGAAAATTGCTATTCCACCGATAATAAACGATAAACTGATTCCTGGTCCAACTAGTTTTATTGTAGTCCCCGATCCATAGAATAATCCTGTTCCGATGGCCCCGCCCAAAGCAATCATTTGGATGTGCCGGTTTTTCAGTGAGCGCTTTAATTCATCCGGTTTTTCAATGTCTGTCTTCACTTTTTTCTCCTTCTCCTTTAGTTTTTCCTCTACAAATTTTAAATTATGGCTTTATGTCTCTTCATATTTATTAGGTTTCCTATTTTACACGATATTTACACCATGAATATTCATGTCCCCGAACAGTTTTAACATGTTGCGCCCTAAGATATAATATTCTTAAAACAAATGATGAGGAGAATCATGATGATCCGAACAATTCTTTGGTTTATCTACTTTTGGCTATACCTACTTGCTATCGAACCCTCCCTTCTTAAGGTTATTCGCCTAGCCAAGGAGGGAAAAATAGCGGAACGTGACAAACTTACAGCCCAAGTTGCCAGGAAATGGGCTCGCTCTCTCATAAGGTTCGCAGGAGTTAACGTTGTGACTACCGGAGAAGAGAAAATCCCTTCAGGCCCAGTTCTCTTTGTGAGTAATCACCAAGGTAATTTTGATATCCCGATACTATTAGGTTATATAAATAAACCAAAGGCTTTCATTGCTAAAATCGAATTACTCAAGTTACCGTTCGTTAGCACTTGGATGACTCATATGAAATGTGTTTTTATGGATCGCTCGGATATTAGGCAGTCTCTGAAAGTCATTAATCAAGCCGCTGATCATCTTAAAGAAGGTTATTCCATGGTCATCTTCCCCGAAGGTACTCGGAGCAAAGGGGCTGCCCTCGGAGAATTCAAACCCGGAAGCTTGAAGTTGGGAATGAAGGCTGGGGTTCCCATTGTACCAATTTCAATCCAGGGTTCCTATAAAATTATGGAACAAAATGGCTTTATAATTAAGCCAGCCCTCGTAAAGATTACTATTTCAGACCCCATCCCAACTGTGGGACTCACGAAGGACCAGGCCGCGGAATTACCAGAAAAAGTTCGGCAAATTATCGAACAAGGTTTATTAAATTAAATCCTTGCCTGAAAACCTATTATGGATTAACTTTCCTATTAAAATCAAAATGATTGCACCAAAAATAAGGCATATTAAAAGCGAGGCTATACCGATCTTTTTTAAAGCGGTGGTGTCTTCGAAAGTGGAATAAAATTGGAGGAGTTGATTGATTCAATGATTACTGGAGATATGACGATTACGGAGGTCGTGGAAAAATATCCAAAAGCAGTCGATATACTTCAAAGTTATGGTATGCATTGTTTTGGTTGTATGGCCGCTCGCTTCGAAAACCTGGAACAAGGCGCATTAGCTCACGGGATTGATGTTCCACGTTTGCTTAAAGACCTCAATGCCGCAATAGATAAAAATTAGCACAAATTCAAACCCCACATCGCTTCAAAGTGATGTGGGGTTTGTTTCTTTCTTAACCAAATCCTAGGAAACTCAATTAACAAAGTGGTCAACTGTTGCATACCTTACAGAAAAAGCCATATATCGAATAACTAATTATAACCGGCTCTACATATTTCTTCCCCCAGCTGTCATGAGATCT
>JAUZPJ010000378.1 GCA_030706025.1 Bacillota bacterium
AAAGCATCATCCCCATACTAATCCAGATGATCGGATCTTCAAAAAAACGCGCTTCAGCTTGTGAGCTGATAAAAACTGTCACGATCCACAAAAAGTAACCCACTCCGGGAATATATCGTTCGGAGTTTATACTTTCTGACTGTACAAGCACAGCACTGTGCAAACGTCTAAGTACTCGGATCAAAGCCAACCAAAACCAAGTTAAGGCGATCAAGCCCATTACGCCAAGTTCTGCTGCAATTGTCAGAATCGTTGTATGTGAGAGGGTCACCCCTTCAACATCTGGAATTACGGTCTTCATGCTTAAGTAGTGGGTTAAAAACATCTTCTGAAATCCCCCTAGTCCGACTCCAAAAATGGGATGATCTCTAAACATCGCCCAGGACACTTTCCATAAATACTGCCGCTGAGCGTCTAAGGCGCCAAACCCTTCCCGAAACGTGAGCAGGCGCTGCCAAATGGTCGGACGCGAGGCCACAATGACAGCCCCAATGAGTCCCAAAACTCCAATCGGCTGGATTATCTGTTTATGAGGAATAAGAATAACCATCAATATTAGGACGGCGACCAACGTTACAATCCCACTGCGCGAGAGCGTAATGGCTAAAGCTCCAAGCAATCCTAAGAGTGCCCCAAAATAAACAAACCTTTTCCGTGCGTTGGTATTTAAAAATTGGAGAATTAAATTTGCCACGATGGCCAAGACAAGGTAGCGAGCAAAAATGTTCGGGTCAACGAAGGTCGCATTAACTCGGGCGATCATACCTTCAGCTAAATATCCCCGCCAAATAAAATGGCGTGTCGCGCCTTCATACAGTGCTAGTGGAACCAAGGCGACCCCAACCCAATGGACGACCTGAAAAGGAAGCAAGTGGTTTTTTCGCTTTGTCAGAAGGCAAATACCGACATAAAGCAAAAATAACGTCAGCAAGCGAAAGACTTCTACGGCTGTTTTACCTCGCCCTATGGAGTAGAGGAGGCTGACAGCCCCTACTGCAATATAAATCATGAGCGAGCGCGTCAAAAAGTGATTCATTATCACTTTTAAGTCACGTCGTTTCTGAGGTTCAATCCAGAGCCGCCAAAGAGCGGCCCCGATGATCCCGACAGTTAAAAGACGAGCAAAACTTCCGAGCTGCGAACCAAGCGGTCCCAAAGCCGGAAACCAGGTAATAGAAATATCAAAGGCGACCGCTCCAGCTAAGAACGAAGGTAAGATCGCTGGCTTTTTCCAGCCAATATAGAACACCGTTCCAGCGCAGAGAAGGAAGAACAACCACTTTGCGAGTAAAATCCCCACATTAACCCTCTCCTTCTACTTCTAGTGTAATCAGGGCTTGGGCCGAAAAATCCAGATAATCTTCCCCTACTTCATAGGGTGCTGAAGCCGTTCGGACTCTTCGGGGATCGATATACAAACGAACCCGTACAGGCGGGATCTGCGAGGACGCGGGCGATAATGCATCTTGATTAGAAAGAACACATCTGATTTGCCACTGGGATCCTTCAATAGCCAAGTCAACTTCGCACTTACGTCTTAAGTTAAACCAATACAATACGTCTCGCGGTACTGCAATCCAAGCACCGTCCGCTTTTCCTTGGGCGATCAGGCGCTCATACACTTCTCCCCAAAAGCGAGGAGCCGTAAAACTCTGATTATGCCACAATAAACTCACGGCACCGCCAAAGCGTTTAGCCCAAGTCAAGATTGGTTTTGCCATTTCAAAAGCATCTTCACGATTCAAGTCGAGGTGTTCTTCACCCATAAGGGCACCGTCTTGAATATGCAATGGCAGCTCCCACAACGTTTGACAATTCAACGGATGATAGGGTTGGAGAGTTCCTGCCCGAAAACCGACAACTTCATTATATCCAAAAGTAGCGTCATATAGAAATCCACCTTCCTCTAAAGCCTTAAAGGAGTGTGGAGACTGAAAGTAAAGCCAGTGCATGCGTACTCCGAGCTCCTTCTGCCCGGTAAGCATCGAAACCCTCTCGTGTTCGTCCCTAGCCGCATGAACGTCGGACCAGGCGTCAATTCCATGCACCCCGGCTTCCCAGCCTCCGTCTTCCAAGGTCTTAAGCAAGACTTGATGCTCTGCCACATCATAAAAGGAGGCTCGGTTGGCAGGGGCACTTTGGCTCATAAGATTATGAGACAACCGTAAGTCTTCAGGAAGTATTCCCGCTTTCCCAGGAAAGGGCATAAAATAAAGGCTTGAACGTACTTCAAGGTTCTTTTCTAACGCTATCAGCATAGGCAAAGCCCGCTGCCAAACATCGTTCCCTAGGCCTAATTTTGCAGCCCACGTTCTGGCCATTTCCCAGAGAGTGCGCAAGAATTCCGACGTTTGAACTTTTCCAGCCCGCCACCGTTTCCAGTTTAAACGTGAGCTGCGGTAAAAGTATCCTAAAAACGTGCGGGCAATTGGCATTTCTTTAAGGCTTAAAATATCAATATCATGAGTTAGCGTCATGGCATAAGAATAACCCCAGGGAATCGGCGGAAGTTCTATGTAGTTTCTAACTTCTCGGCGCAGTACCTTGCGAATTTCCTCCAACATGAGATCGAGGCTAGGTTCACCGACGTTCTTTTCTGTATACTCTCGGCCCTCCATTAAAAGTCGAGTTCCCTCTTGACCCAAATTAAAAGGGAGCGTCTTCAAGCGCAGACCTGAATTTTCTCCGCTAATTGGTCCACAAACCAAGATTAGAGGCTTCTCCCTATTTGCCTGCCCCGACCCTCTTTGGTCCGAGTCCTCCGATATAAGTTTGCTCAAGTGCTCGATGGAGATTCCATCGACTAGAATTACATCGTAATCTGAAGCCTTTTTGACGGAATTCTTTCCGTCATCCGTCAGCGTATCGAAGTTTGGAACGCCTTCTAATGGAGCGTTAATCCAGGCAATTCCCAAAAGGCCCGCAATCTCACGATAAACCGCCTCTAGCGCTTCGGCGAC
>JAUZPJ010000379.1 GCA_030706025.1 Bacillota bacterium
AAACAATGGATAGCTTACATCGGTTACCTCATGAAAGAATAACTGTTCATGAAATCGATGCAAGCGAAATGGCCGAGACGAGGAAATAAAATGAACTTCATGCCCACACTCACCTAACGCATACCCGAGCTCGGTTGCAACAACACCACTGCCCCCATAACTTGGGTAACAAACCATTCCGATTCTCATCCAACGCACCCTTTTCTAATCCATAATCCCCCATATTTCAGACATAAGAGTGCCCGCCATAGACTAACGTTCAGAAGAAAGCTCCTCAAATCCTATTGGCATCGCATCTTGAATTGCCTCCCCAATAATCTTCTGAATATCATTGACAATGCGTGACACTTCAAACTCAGCTTCTATATATTCCCTTGCAGTTGGGTTTAAGCTTACTAAACTATATAAGCGTTCAAGTTCTTGCTGCTTCTCCTCACTGATCTCATGTTCCAACATTTGAGCCTCACGGATCTCCCATTGTTTGAGTTGAAACTCACGGACCATCTTGTGATTATTACTATCACTCATAACCTTTTCTTTAGACTTATTAAACTGTTTGAATTCGTCAGATTCCTTTAACAAACGGGCCAATTCATGAGCCAAGTCATTTGCGACCATATCTCTATCTCTCCTCTGTCCTCTAACTGTATCTAATATTATTTTCTCATTATATAAAATTTTATGGCAGCAGACAAACCCAGCCTACCTAATACTACTCGAAACCATCCCTTCCAGCAGATCAAAGGCCTGTAGCCTGCTATAGGATAGCAAATCGCTCCATTGCTCCCGGCTAACTTCCCAAGGGCAATGAACAGCCAGGCGACTGGCAAATCCTAAGTGGCCGCCATATATTTTTTCTAAGCGACGTTGGGCAAGGCTTATTGGCCCTTGGGCATGTGCATTACAAGTAATCGGTTCTAAGCAAAGTACCGGTTTAGACTCGTACGTCACTTGTAGACTGAATTTCGCAAGTTGTTGTATTGCTACTTTACTCCTTACAATAGGCCCTTCTAATTTAACAGGATCAGGCTTTATTACCCCTCCAAGCTTTCTCCAGAAGTTCCTATCAGAAAAACTAGTGCTGGATACACAAACCCCAACAGCTCCCATTTCGCACGCAAAGCGCACCACAAAACGGGCAAAATCACATTCCGTATCTCCTTTTAATGTAAATCCATTCAAAAGGACAAGCCGTTCTGAACTGCTTAGCCTAAGTTCTCCAATTCCCGCGTCTCCCAGTTGAAGCACATGATAGCCCGGCAACATACGGATCTGTGGGTTCAATTCAGTTCCTCTTTCCATTAAAAAGGCCCCGAGGGCCAATGCCCAGTCCTCGAGGCCATCTTCATTCCATTCCGTTTGAGGGGAAAGTTCGATTTCTATCCAAGGCATGGACATATCTCCTTCACAAACCGACTTACACTAAAGTTAGTGTTTCACCGGAATGAAAAGACTATCCTAATTTTTAGCACAACTGTTCTAACAGAGTCCAACGCCGCTTCTTAAAGTCATAAAACAGCAACCAGATAATCTTAAAATCAGAAGGAGGCACAACAATTCTGGATGCATAAGCCTTAAAATCGTACATATGGAAAACAGGAGAAACTACTCTAACTAAGAGGGCCAGAGGGTACTCGTGATTATATCCTTTCGCTTTCTCGCTCTTTTGTTGCAACAAAGCATTCAGACGTCGAATATATTCCTCAATATATTCCGGGGGATGATCCTGTTTACGAGACCGTCCGAAAACCAAACGCGCTTCCTCTGCATCGTAAAAAAGGTGGGTCACCTCAACACCCAGGCGTGTACCATCCAACTTGTTTTCAATCACAATATCTGGTCGATCCCCATGCTTTAAGATTTCATAGTTCGTCCCCTGTTGGAGATTTAATGTCTCTACCAACGCCAGAGCCGCGCCTTCTTCTATCAACCATTTTTCGTTGAGGAAATCTGTCAAAACATATTCCCCCTAATCCAGCGAATAGTTAATTTTGTCTAAATTTGCAAATCCAACGACCGAACGGACCCCCATCCGGCGCAACAGCTGGGTCGCTTCATCAATATCTCGTCCAACAACCTCTGCACAATGGGCATCTGATCCAAGTGTAAAATTAATCCCCCGCCGCTGTATTTCTTGCATCAGGCGCTGTTCAGGGTAAAATTCCCGAACTGGCTTATACCTGCCATTTGTGTTCACTTCTAAAACCAATCCATGCTCGGCAACAGTCGTTAACGCCTCATCGGCAAGGCCTAATATATCTGACATTGGTCGAACCCCAAATACTTTGATGAGATCAAAATGGCCGATGGTCGTAAATAAACCACTTCTCGCAGCACGTGTCACAATATCAAAATAATCTCTGTATAACTCATCGGCTTCTTTCTGCCGATGCTTATGCTCCTCTTCTGGTATATCAAAAGCCCATCCATTAATCTCATGAACTGAACCAATCACGAAATCAAACGGAAACTGTTCAATTAAGTGTTTAATTCTTTCTTCATCCTTCGGACGGTATTCCGCTTCAAAACCAATTCGAACGGCCAAATTAGGGTAGTCTTTTGCTACTTCCCGAATCAAAGGAAAGTTCATTTGATCCCAGTAATAATCATGATCAGCGAATCCTATTTCTTTGAGTCCCCGCTTAGATGCTTCATCCAAAAAGGCACGAATAGTTTCCCTGTTTGCTTCCCGATCCTCATGACCGAGAAGATGAACATGCAAATCTAACATCTTTATTTACTCCTCTCCAGTAAAACAAGGGGATGAGTTATACATAATTGCTCTATTGTGCCCCTCAGTGCACTCGGGCAGATTATAGTGGTTGAACACCCGTGTTAATAAACAGATAAGGATGTGTATCATAGTCCGAGAGTGCAGTTTTTGTGGTTGGTGCTGCCAAATCAGCCAAAAAGTTGCCCATTAGTTTTAC
>JAUZPJ010000038.1 GCA_030706025.1 Bacillota bacterium
AGGTTCAGGGAGATGCTGCCTACGGAATTCTTCAGGAAACATATGAAAAAATGCCCAACGAATATATTCTCATCGTTCAGGGTTCGATCATACAGCGTGACGATGGCCATTATAATCACATCGCTTACGAGAAGGGAAAGCTAATTACGGGGCTGGAACTAGTCCGCCGTTTAGGATTAAGAGCAAAATACGTAGTCGCCATCGGAAGCTGTGCTACTTTTGGGGGTCCGGCTTCTGGTTATCCTAACCCAAGCCAAGGGACAGGCGTCCAGAACATTCTTCCAGAACGAAAAGTCATAAATGTTTCCGGTTGTCCTGCCCATCCGGATTGGATCATGGGGACTCTACTCCATCTAGCCCTATATGGTGAACCTGAGCTAGAAAAATACGGACGACCCAAACTTTTTTATGGAGAAACGATTCATAACCGCTGCCCACGCAGACGGGATTATGATCAGGGAATTTTCGCCACAGAAATTGGACAAAAACAGTGCCTGTATCGTGTTGGTTGTAAAGGACCTGTAACCTATGCCGACTGTCCCATTCGCCGTTGGAATGATCGCTTCAATTGGCCAATAGGCTGTAACACGCCGTGTATTGGTTGTACAGAACCTGGCTATCCGGATTTGATGTCACCATTCACGGTTCACTCGCCCGATATCCCCTTTCCGGGAGGAACTAAGGTCGCCACTGACTCTATTGGACTTGGGGTTTTAGGATTGACCTCCGCCGCAATTGTAGGTCACGCTGTCGCTTCTCTATATAAAGGACGTATCCAAAAGAATTTATTGAAGTCTACTGTAAAGGGGCAGCATAAACTTACTGTAAAAAAAGTAAAGTCCGCCCATAAGTATAGAGTAAAGAAAGTTTAGACCGAGGAGTGACCATTTCTGGAGAAGAAAACTATTTTTCCTGTGACTCGAATACACAATCCGATGTTATTAGAAGCTTGGCTCGAAAACGGAGAAATTAAAGAAGCCTTTATTTCCGACACCCTTTATCGGGGGTTCGAACAAATCCTCATAGGTCGGTCCGCCATGGATATGCCTTATTACACACAACGAATTTGTGGTATTTGTTCTTCCGCTCATGCCATTACTGCGTCGTTGGCTGTGGAACAAGCTTTAGAGATGCACGTTCCTCCCAACGGGCTGATAGTACGCAATCTGATTTTGGCCAGTGATTTTATCCAAAATCATATTCGTCACCTTTACCTCTACGTCCTTCCCGATTATTTCCGTGGTCCAGATGTCGCACCTTTTATTCCTCATTCGGAGTCAGACCTTCGCTTATCCAGTAAAGAAAATACAACAATGACTGAACATTATTTTAAGGCCATAGATGTCTCACGTGTAGCACATGCTGCCTTTGCTGTTTTCGGAGGCAAGGCCCCTCATGGTCATGGGATTGTTCCTGGTGGTGCTAGTATGGAAGTTGATGCTGACAGGGTGAACCGTTATCGCGGGTATTTAATGGAAGTCTTGAGTTTTATCGACGACGTCTTGCTTCCAGATGTTACCCTGATTAAAGAACGGTATCCCGAGTATGTTAATCTTGGCAAAGGGAGCGGGAATTATATGTCAGTCGGCGGGTTTCCCAGTCCCGAGGGAAGCACATTTTTTCCCCAAGGAGTAATCCTTCAGGGGAAACGGGAAAGCTATGACGAAAAACAAGTGACGGAAGACGTGACCAGCGCTTGGTATAAACTACACGGCCCACTCCATCCCATGGAAGAGGATACTATCCCCGACAGAAGCCAGCCTAAAGGATACACGTGGGTTAAATCTCCTCGTTACCGCGGCCAGCCGATGGAAGTTGGTCCTTTGGCCCGGGCGATCATTGCTAAAGAGGAAGTTATCGGGCAGGGTACCCTTGCCCGAATATGGGCACGCGCACTCGAAACCAGAAAAATCACTGAAACTGCTCTGAAATGGCTCAACCGCCTCGAACCGGGAGCTGAAACCTTTAATGGAAAAACGGGGCGATCTTCCGGAATAGGCATCGGACAACACGAAGCCATGCGTGGGACTTTGGGACATTGGATCTCTGTGAAAAATGGCCGAGTTGATCACTATCAGGTCGTTACCCCTTCTGCTCACAACTTTGGTTCGCGCGATGAGGCAGGAACCCGCAGCGTCGGAGAAACGTCGCTTCTTGGATTGAACGTTAAATCCGAGGACCTAAAGGAAGCAGGCAGAATTATTCGTTCCTTTGACCCTTGTTTTTCTTGCAGTGTGCATATTATTGACGGAGAGAATCTACATGCCTTGAAAATCCCAGTTTAATAGTCTTTAAAACGAAACACTTCCTTTTTGATATTTTTAAGATAAGGCTTTTGGGCTTTCAGACATACAAATAAAGTTCTAAGAATAAATCTCTTTAGGGCGCGGTAAACAATGAAACAAACTGTAAAAATAAAAAAAGCGGTCTTGAAAGAATACAAAAGTGAAAACTTAATGGAAAAAATCACCTTATTTCAACCAATATGGGTTAGAATTTTTCATTGGGGGTTTGCCTTTAGTTTAACCTTAGTTCTATTAAGCGGACTGGAATTACATAAACCAGTAAGTTTTCTGAACTTAAACTATGGTAAGGTATTTATTGCGCATGTCGTATTTAGTTGGTTTTCACTAGGATTTGTGGCGTCACGCATGGCGGATGCCTTAATTCGCCGGGATAATTCTCTAATCCCGAAAATCAGCGACCTCAAGCTTTTCCCTAAGCTACTCGCCTATTACTTGTTCTTCCGGTCATCCCCTCCGCCAAGCAGAAAATACAATAGCGGTCAACTGTTTATTTATTCTTCTTGGATTCTTCTTTTTCTAATCGCTAGTTTTCTTGGTTTAGCCTCTTATTGGCAAGGAAAGCATCTGATTTGGCTATGGCGTTTGGTAGGAGGCTTTCAAATTCTTCGCTGGATAAAATTCTCGATAACTATCTATCTTCTCGCCACAATCCCCCTCCATATTTATCTCAGTCTAACTGAAGATCTTAGCCGTCTTCAGGCCATGCTCACAGGTTATGAAAGAAATCCCAACAAATAATAATTCGTTAAAATTTTCCTTGTATAATATGATACTTTTTAGTTCGAGTTTGGGTATAATGAGGGGTAGAGTTTATTCATGAAAGGGACGATAAGCCTTGGCATTACATATTCATTTTGTAGGCATCAAAGGTACTGGAATGAGCGCTTTGGCTCAAATAAGCGCTCAAATTGAAGATGCGACCATTACTGGTTCAGATGTCGAAGAGAGTTTTTATACGGACAGTGTTTTGAAACGTGCTCAGATTCCTGTTTTAAGTTTTTCCCCCAGCAACGTAGAAAACGCGGATTTAGTGGTTGCGTCCGCGGCATATACGAATCAACATCCTGAGATTTCGCGGGCTAGGGAACTAAACATCCCAGTCTTAACCTACCCCCAATATCTCGGGCGTTTACTTTCTAAAAAGCGCGGGATTTCCGTGTCTGGAACGCACGGAAAAACTACAACAACTGCCATGATTGGGCTCGTCTTACTTCAGGCAGGTCTCGACCCAAGCATTGTTGTAGGCAGCGATGTTCCTAGCATTGGTGGAAATGCGCATTCTGGAAAAGGAGAATTTTTCTTAGCAGAATCCTGTGAATATCGCCGTCATTTTCTCAATTACTCTCCTGAACACCTGATTATCACGAATATAGAATTTGACCATCCGGATTACTTTGCGGATATCGAAGATGTTGTTTCAGCCTTTACTGAACTCGCCAAAAAAATACCCGCTCACGGAAATATCTATGTTTGGGCCGAAGATCCACACCGAGAGGCAATCAAAGGGACAGCGCCAATCACCACCTTTGGACTCTCAGAATCAGCGGATGTCCGCGCCACAGAGATTGTCTTCAAAGACGAAGGAAGCACGATGAAAGTAATCCTAAAAGGTGAATATGTTGGCAATCTGAATCTTCACGTCGCTGGTAGACACAACATTTTAAATGCCCTTGCTACGATTGCCTTATGCCATGAAATCGGAATTCCCATCCCTGAAATCTTAACGAGCCTAAGCCTATTCAACGGAACAAAACGCCGCTTTGAACACCTTGGGAGTAATACTAACGGCGCCATGATCGTCGATGACTATGCCCATCATCCGACAGAGATCCGCACCACGTTAGAAGGCGCCCGACTTTCCTTCCCAGAGCGCCGCATCCGCGCTGTTTTCCAGCCACATACATTTAGCCGAACCGAGAAACTTCTGCAAGAATTCTCACAAGCGTTTCAAGCGGCTGACGAAGTCGTTATTGCTGACATTTTTGCCTCGGCCCGGGAACAGGAGCATCATACCATTTCGTCCTCAACGTTGGCTGAGTTGATCCAACAGCAGGGAATTCAAGCCCGATACATTGGGACACTAGATGATATTAAGCTCTATCTTGCCCAGACACTCGCACCGGAAGATCTCGTTCTTACTTTAGGGGCTGGTGATATTTATAAAGTCGGCTTAGAGATCGTTAGTTGAAGATGTGAAATCATCGAATAACTACTAAGTTAATGAATAAAAAGGGTCAGTAATAACTTGAAATAAGTTTATTACTGACCCCTTTTTACTTATCAATCTTTCCTTCTTTGGCTTGAATATCTCGAATTCCCTGTAAGATTTCATCCCAGTTCATGCAGCGGATAATTCCACTAGGCAACTCTTCTTGATTATAACTGGCATCAAGTAATAATACCGGAACCCCGCACTCAGCAATCGATTTAGCATTAACTAGATAATCCTCAATAAAAACTTCGATTTTCCGTTGCTTAACAATATCAACTTTACTGGCAAACCCGGTAAAAAGAACGTGTTCATGAGGAATTCCCTTTGTCGTAAGCCATCGCACTGTGACGTCTTTTTCAGCCGGAGTGCGAGCTGTAACGTAAATCAGCTCGTGCCCCTCCCGAAGAAGAGTTTCAATCCCTTCCTTAGCTCCAATAACGACTTCAGGCATTGAAAGTAAGTGTTCCGCATGACAGACAAAGAAATCGTTGATCTCCTCAGAGGGAACTTCAAAGTCCACGTTCATTTGATAATCCGTAATGACCGTAACGTTCTTGCCAAAATGACGATTCAATTCTTGTAACCAACACGGGTAGCTATCCGAAACTACACCGTCAATATCAACTCCAATAAGCACCTTTAGTCTAACCCCTTTAATTTAGGAAGTTCAAAGCTTGGTGGAAGATGACGTTTATGTTCACTCCGACGATGAAGCGCTTCGATACGTTCTTGAACTTCAGGGGGAACCTCTTCTCCCAACAAATAACGATCGATCTGGTCGTAAGTTATTCCCATTTCAGATTCATCTGTCTGGTCTGCCCAGAGTCCTGCAGTTGGAACACGGGTAGCAATTCTCATGGGAAGGCCTAACATTCTCGCCCAAGCACGAACCTCAGTTTTTGTCAGGGAACTAATCGGCAAGAGGTCCACACCGCCGTCGCCGTATTTGGTGAAATAACCGGTATAACTTTCGGGAGCATTATCCGTGCCGACAACTAGATAATTCATAGCGTTGGCCACAGCATATAGGGTAGACATGCGCAAACGAGCCTTAAGATTTCCCTCACTCATTTTTTCTCCAACCATATTGTAGCCACGACTTTCCAGATTCTTCTTGACCTGTCCCATGATTTGTGTATGGGCACCATTTAGTGTTATCTCTAAAGGTCTTATCTCAAAGCCCTCCGCGATCCACAAGGCGTCCTCTTGATCATCTGGATTGGATTGACAGGGCATAATCACTCCAATTGTCTTGTCTGGAAAGGCTCGGCTACAGAGCCCTGCGACCACCGCGGAATCAACTCCGCCAGAAATTCCGACCACTAAGCCCTCGGCTTTTGCCTCAGTAACCTTTTTACGCAACCACTCCACTGTCTGATTAATCCGTTCATTTAATTCCTGATCTGTCCACATATTACTCCACCCCCTGATGATTTGCTTTAATATCATTATTTATTGTTAATAACAATTGTTGTTTTAAATCATAGAGATTGGACGATAAATCCACGATATAACGGTGGGGATTGGCTAGGCGTTTTACTTCATCCCAAAACGTATCCAATTCTTTTTTGGCATAGGTCTGAATCTCTTGGAGTTTCGGTAATTCATAGACCCGTTGCCCCTCTCTGAAAACAGGGACTAGGAGTTCTCTAGTGCGGAAATTGGTTAAAGTTTTTCGCTTCCAGGTCTGAATAGGATCGAAAATCGTGAGGGATTTTCGATCACTAAAAACTTCATCTTCCAAGGCAATCACGTCTGCCATGGATTTCCCAGCGCGATCGTAAAAACGCACAACTTTCTTAATTCCCGGGTTTGTAATCTTGGCTATATTTTCAGAGACTTTTAAGCGAGGATGAAAAACTCCATGTTCTCCCTCTGCCGCTAGTTTATAAACTCCACCTAAGGAAGGGCTGTCTTTGGAAGTAATTAGATGAGTTCCAACGCCCCAAGCATCAATCAATGCTCCTTGGGCACGGATAGCGAAGATGGTTTCTTCGTCTAAATCATTGGACCCCACGATGATCGCCTTCTTAAGTCCCGCTTCATCGAGCATTCGACGGGCTTCCCTGGATAAATACGTTAAATCACCGCTATCAAGCCGTATCCCTTGGAAATGGTGTCCCTCAGCCTCGAGTTCCAGTCCAACCTTAATTGCATTGGGCACCCCAGATTCTAAGACGTTGTACGTATCCACCAACAACAAGCAACTATCCGGGAAAGTACGGGCATAGGCTCGAAATGCCTCTAACTCTGAGGGAAAACACTGGATCCAACTATGGGCTTGAGTACCTGAAACAGGAATACCATAACGTTCACCTGCCAAAACATTCGACGTGGATTGACATCCTCCAATAAAGGCTGCTCGTGCTCCCAAGATTCCTGCATCCGGCCCTTGCGCCCTTCGCAGGCCAAATTCCATAATTGAACCCCCGTTAGCTGCCGCCACAACTCTTGAAGCCTTCGTGGCAATCAACGTCTCAAAGTTTATCAAGTTTAGAATGGTGGTCTCTATGAGCTGGGTTTCAAAGATGCGCCCTTTAACCCTGATCAGTGGTTCATAAGGGAAAACTGGCGTCCCTTCCGGTACCGCGTCAATATCCCCTGTAAACCGGAAGTTGCGCAATTCTTGGATAAAATCCTCAGTAAAGAGGTTGAGGCTCCTCAAATACGCTAAATCCTCTTCCCCAAAAGTGAGGTTTTCAATATATTCAACCACTTGTTCAAGTCCTGATACTAGTGCGTACCCTCCTTCGAAGGGAAGCGTGCGAAAAAAAACATCAAATACGGCTTCCTTATTATGATAGCCATTAACTAAATAACCTTGCATCATCGTTAATTGATACAGGTCCGTTAGCATCGTAAGATTCTCCATTAACAATAGCCTCGCTTCATGCTTCATAATCTCAATCCGTAATTCGTTTACGAACCCGAAATTTAGCCTGCTACCTTACCGAAACTTACAGAAATTATAACAGACATGCGTTAGATTTCGACCTCTCCTCCAAAATTTCCTGCCAAAATCTTAAATAAAAAACCTAAAGGGCATACCTCTAGGTTAAAAGGGGCAAAAAATAGTACATTCGCAATCTGCGAAAAGTTATCCACAGGAAGTTACCTATTTATCCCCCGTCAATCCCAAGCTTATCCACCTTTAAATGTGGGTAATTTCAGTGTTATCCACAGAGTTATCCACATTGTGCACAGCTATTTCGAAATCCTGTTAACAACTTGACCCAAAACCGTGGAATAAAGCGTCGCCCAGGTCCACACCTTTATTTTTTATATATTCACCATTAACTCGATTAATATGCGGTTTAAAACCAAGAGTAAACTACCAAAGTAAATCGTTCAATACCTCACGGCTAACTCGAATCCCTTCGGCAACGGTTTCAGGCGAAGGTCCCCCCGTGATCTTGCGAGCGCGAACGCAATACTCAATCCCAATCGCTTCGAATAGATCATCTTCAAAAGCTGAAGAAAGCTCCCGATAATCTCCTAAACTCAATTCTTCAAGGCCAATACCCTGTTTACTGCATTGTAAAACAATCCTTCCCACGAGCTCATGGGCCTCCCTGAAAGGCACCCCTTTCTTAGCCAAATAATCTGCTAGATCCGTAGCATTCGTAAACCCGCCTTTGGCCCCCCAAGCCATAGTATCTCGGTGAACCTGCATGGTTCTAAGCATCGGCTCTACCACTAACAAACATTTTTGCAGGGTATCCACTGCATCAAAGACCTGCTCTTTATCCTCTTGCATATCTTTGTTATAAGCTAGGGGCAGACCTTTCATAACTGTTAAAAGGGCCATTAGATCTCCATAAACTCGCCCTGTTTTCCCCCTCACTAATTCTGCCACATCAGGATTTTTCTTTTGGGGCATGATGCTTGAACCGGTGGAATAACCATCATCCATAGAAATGAAATGAAATTCTCCACTTGACCAAAGAACAAGTTCCTCGCACAGTCTACTGAGGTGCATCATAAGAATCGAAGCGGTTGATAGAAATTCAAGAGCAAAATCTCGATCACTAACCCCATCTAAACTGTTTAAGGTCACCCCATCAAACCCAAGGTCTAACGCCACTTTTTCTCGATCAAGGGGAAACGTCGTTCCAGCCATAGCTCCTGAACCGAGCGGTGAGCTATTCATACGCTTACGAGTATCTTTGAGCCGACCGAGGTCACGCAAAAACATTTGCACATAGGCCATTAAATGATGGGCCAACGTAATTGGCTGTGCCTTTTGCAAGTGTGTATAGCCTGGCATCCAGGTCTCTAGATGCTCCTCTGCTAAATGAAGAAGTGTTTGCAGCAACTGCTCTACTAGGTTCTTAGTTTGGTCTATTTCTTCCCTTAAATAAAGCCTTAGGTCCAAAGCGACTTGATCATTCCGGCTACGCCCAGTATGTAGTTTTTTTCCCACTGACCCGATTCGCTCGGTTAAAAGTTTCTCAACATTCATATGAATATCTTCTGCACCGATTTCAAATTCTATCTTTCCCGCCTGAATATCGTTTAAGATCTCGTTGAGACCCGCTATTAACTGAGTTGCTTCTTCTTGCGAGATAACCCCGACACTTCCGAGCATTCGGGCATGGGCTGCACTTCCTAAAATATCTTGTTTGTATAAGCGTTGGTCAAAGCTAATTGAGGAATGGAAATCTTCCACTAATGCATCGGTAGATTTTTCAAAACGTCCGCCCCAGAGCTTCACGTTACATCTTCCCTTCAACGTTTGTTAACATTACAAATACATAAAAAGCAGGAGGGGGCACTTAGCCCCCATCCTCTAATACCTTACCCCTAAAGCTAAGCGTACATCCACGCTTGGCTAATTTCCTATTTACGTAACCCTGATTCCTTCTCCATTAACGCTCTTACTTTTAACGGCAATCCGAAGAGATTAATAAATCCGCCCGCATCCTTTTGATCATACACTCCATCCTCACCAAAGGTTGCATACGCTTCATTGTAAAGAGAATAGGGGGATTTCACACCTGCTAAGGAACAATTTCCTTTGTACAATTTCAGACGCACTGTACCCGTCACATTTTTCTGAGTCACATTGACAAAGGCATCTAAGGCCTCGCGCAGTGGAGTATACCATAATCCGTCATAAACAACTTCAGCATATTTTAAGGCTATTTGTTCTTTATAATGAAGCGTGAGACGATCAAGTGTGAGATGTTCCAAGGCCTTGTGGGCCGTATAGAGAATCGTTCCGCCCGGTGTCTCATAAACTCCGCGCGACTTCATTCCAACGAGACGATTTTCGACCATATCGACTATTCCAATCCCGTTTTTCCCACCCATTTCGTTGAGGGTTTCCACCAAAGCGACTGGAGCAATCTTTTCACCATTTAAGTAGGTCGGAATCCCTTGTTCAAATCCCAGTTCGAGATAGGTCGCCTCATCAGGTGCATCCTCAGGAGATACACCCAGCAGATAAAGATCGCGTTTTGGTTCATTCCAAGGATCTTCCAAATCCCCACCTTCGTGACTCAAATGCCACAAGTTGCGATCCATGCTATACGGACGATCCTTAGTTACGGGGACAGGAATTCCTCGAGCAGCGGCATAGTCAATGCAATCTTCTCTGGATTTGAGATCCCAGTGTCTCCAAGGAGCAATAATTTCCAGATCAGGATTCAACGCCTTAACACTCAACTCGAAACGAACTTGGTCATTTCCTTTACCGGTTGCGCCATGAGCAATCGCTACTGCGCCTTCCTTCTCAGCAATTTCCACTAAACGTCGGGCAATCAGAGGGCGGGCAAATGAGGTCCCCAAAAGATAGTCCCCTTCATAAACAGCCCCAGCTTTCAACGTCTGAAAAATAAATTCTGTGACAAATTCTTCTCTCAGATCTTCAATATACAGTTTACTGGCGCCGCTCTTCGTTGCCTTTTCCTGAAGAGGAGCTAACTCTTCCCCTTGGCCAAGATCCGCTGCCATAGCAATCACTTCATACCCATAATTTTCTTTAAGCCACGGGATAATAATGGAGGTATCCAAACCACCAGAATAGGCTAAAACAACTTTTTTCATGTGTAATCTCCCTCTTTTTCAAAATTGCCTTGTCTATAGTATACAGTCTCAGCAGAAAACTATCTATTTTTTATCAAACTAGTACATTCTAATATTGGTCAAATAATTCAAGACTACATTTCATACTCCAGTAACCTAAATTACCAGCGCCATAATAGCCTTCTGGGCATGCAAACGATTTTCCGCCTCGTCAAAGACGACCGATTGAACCCCTTCAATCACTTCATCCGTAATTTCCTCTCCACGATGAGCTGGCAAACAATGCAGTACTATTGCAGATTGGTTCGCCCGTTTCAGTACATCAGCATTAATCTGATATCCTTCAAAGGCAACTTTACGCTCTTTGGCCTCTTCTTCCTGTCCCATACTTGCCCAAACGTCCGTGTATAGCACATCGGCCCCCTTAACGGCTTCTAAGGGATCATCTACCACTTCCACACTCCCGCCATTGGCTTTGGCGTCTGCCTTGGCCGCAGCGACAACTACCGGATCTGGCTTATATCCCGGTGGGGAAGCGATCACGACATGCAAACCCATCTTTGCCCCACCATACATTAAGGAATGAGCCATATTATTGCCGTCTCCGACGTAGGCTAGCTTTAAGCCAGCTAAACGACCTTTATGTTCTTGGATAGTCATGAGATCTGCTAGAACTTGACAAGGATGAAGCAAATCCGTTAATCCATTAATAATCGGAATCGTAGAAAACTCCGCTAAATCCAGAACTTCTTGATGACTAAACGTACGAATCATAATGCCATCAACCATTCGAGAAAGAACGCGTGCGGTATCGGCGATCGTTTCTCCTCTTCCCAGTTGGATATCCCGTCCGCTCAGAAAAAGCGCATGCCCTCCAAGTTGATACATCCCTACTTCAAATGAAACTCGCGTTCGGGTCGAAGATTTAGTAAAAATCATCCCTAAGGTCTTGCCTTGAAGCACCGGATGAGGCCGACTCGCTTTTTGCTCAGCTTTTAGTTCTTTAGCCACATTTAACATGTAGCTTAATTCATCTTGAGAAAAATCATGCAGTGAAATAAAGTCTCGCCCTTTAAACATTGAATTATCCATCGTTTTCATGTGTCACCCATCCCTTCGATGTGAATTATTATACTTTTATATGCATAAAAATGCAATACCAAATACTTTACACTATCATCAAAAGCTCCTGCCAGTTTTGAGCCAGCAGGAGGAGATTGTTAAGCTATAGTGCGTCTATAAGCTATTATTTGGCGATCACTTACTTAGTATACTACGTTAGAATTATTAATGAATAGCTTTCTTTTTAAACCTTCCCCCCATTACTTCGTGTACACTACTTATCGTTACAAAGGCATCAGTATCAATTTCGTCAAGAATTGATTTTAACTTCGAGATTTCTAACCGTGTCACCACGCAATATAAGACACCCTTTGATTCTCCCGTAAACCCACCTTCGCCTTGCAGCCGCGTAACACCTCTTCCAAGTCTAGCCATCATCACCTCTGCAATCTCTTCATGTTTATCCGATATAATCATGATTTCCTTCGATTCATCTAATCCCTCTACCGTTAGGTCAATAATTTTGTAGGCAATGAAATAGGCAACAAGTGAATACATGGCTCTATCCCATCCAAATACTAAACCTGCACTACTTAAGATAAAAAGGTTAAAGAACATTACAATTTCCCCAATGGAAAATGCCGTTTTCTTATCCAGAACGATAGCAATAATCTCTGTTCCGTCTAAAGAGCCTCCGTAACGGATTATTAACCCAACACCTATTCCCAGTACAATTCCACCGAACACAGCAGCCAAAAATACATCCTGGGTAATTCCTGGTACAGGGTGCAAAATACTTACCCACATTGATAACATTGCGACCGAAAATATAGTGGATATTGTAAACGATTTTCCAATCTGATAATAACCAAAAATAAAGAATGGAATGTTTAAACCAAATATAAATAGACCCACAGGCCACTTCGTAAGGTACCCTGCCATTATCGATATACCCACGATTCCACCATCAATTACGTTGTTAGGAATTAGAAAAATCTCTAACCCTATACCCGCAAGAGCGGAACCTAGAATTAAAAATAGGACCTTTTTGAATAATCTCTTGAGTACTTTCTTACTAAACAAAGCTTCACCCCCTTTCTTATGCGGATCTCTTCCCAGTGAAGTTTTCAGCAAAACAAGACACCGAGACATCCGTAAATTAAACATTACCCTAATTGGTTATTTATCGAGCGCAAATATTTTAATAGATATGACCTAACACTAGCTATAGTTAAGAAGGATAAGTAATGATTATAGCGAAGATATACAAGTTAATTCCTATATTATCGTTCGTCTATTAAATTTAAATTCAGATGCTCTCCTATCCTGAAATTTAAGGAGGTATACAGATGACCTGGTCTGACCGTATTAAATTGGCTTGGATAACATTTAAAAGAGAAGCCCTTCCCTTATATACATGGACTTTTATTTTCATAGGGATCGTTGTAGTTTTTGTAGTAGCAACGGTTATGGGGAGCTTAAATCAATTACATTGGACCCTTTTGCAAGCATCAGGGGAGTTCTTATCCCCTGGAATGCCTGTTCCCGGGATACCCCCTTCGGAAGGAATGCCTCCCTTTAATGGCCCGTTCGGATCACATAATTTAGGTCCATTCGACCCCTTCAACGGGGCCATGGGGAATTTCTCCTCGCTTCTATCCTCAATTGGAACCATCGCCGGAACACTTATATTGATCATTATTGTGGTTTGGTTAATCGGATCTGCTTTTTATACGGGTCTTTTTAACTTAACCGCTAAATC
>JAUZPJ010000380.1 GCA_030706025.1 Bacillota bacterium
CCTATAATCCAACATGCGAAAATAGCACCCAAAGATCCTCCCTTGGCCACAGCAAAATTCCAACCCATAAATTCTCCAACAAGGACAATGCCAACACCGAGTGCCCAGATATGCATTGGCCCTAGAACTTTAGACAGATGGGTTTCAGATTGATCAACCATCCTTCCCTGCGCCCCTTTCGACACGAATGAAATCACTAAGAATAAGGTATAGTAAAAAACTGCAGCCAAGCCATGCTAATCCGTTAACAATCGACCAAATCATTTCAATGCCCCCCGTTTTTGTTAACTCAATTTTCTATAGCCTAGTCAGCATCGTAAAGATTGCGAATCATGGCCCGTAATTCCTTATCAGAATGTAAAATTACGTAAAAGAAATAAAACAATAAAACTAACGCCGTAGCAGAAAAAAACGGCCAATTAAATGAATAATTTATACTTCCTTCAGAACCAGAACCGGCAAGGACTTTACCCCTAACAACCATGGTCGCGAAAAGGGTAGAAAAACATAGAATAAGTACAAAAAGAACATCAAAAGCTTCCAGCAAGATTTTTTTTAAGCTTTTTTCCCTCATTCAGTTCCCAACTTTCTTTTGCTTTTTCAACAATTTTACTGATAGATCTGTGAACTGTTCTTACGCAAATGAACAATGACAGCTATAAGCGCACTGGTCATAAATACAATAGTAGCAGCACCCACCAGTGTTGCTGTTTCTGTAAGAATTAGACTGTTAATTATGTTGAATAATTGTTTTAGGACAAAACCAATTACTAACCAAGCCAAGCAAATAAAGGCCATGATTAAAAGGGCATCCCTTTGATATAGTTGTTTAGTAGTTATTTTACTCATACATGAACTTCCTTTCGGATAACTAAATAGGGGGCATTTACCCCCCCAAAAAAAATGTTTATTCCTTAGCGACAAACCTCAAAAAGCATTGTTGCTACTCCCAATTGCATTGGATCATGAATTAGTTTGTCAGTATTAATTCCAAGCAATTGGGGTCATTCCCTAACGGCATCCCGGGTGCAACGATGATGGTTAATTTCATTAGAGCGGCTTGCACCGCTCTTTTGAAATGGATCAAGATTAAAGAAACTTCGTCTTCTGAAAAGATGCGCTTTTGAAATATAGCGAGATGACCAATATTTTTTGTTTGGGGATAAAGATAATTACTGTTCGTTAAGTACGTTTTCGATTTTATTAATTAGTAACTCTCTCTCAACAAGTCCACTGGCTCGATCTCTAATTTCGCCTCCATTAAATAGTAACAAATGTGGAATACCACGCAATCGAAATCTAGTAGCCAGCGTTTTATATTCGTCTACATCAACCCAATAGGAATTCATCCGGTCTGAATAATCCTTAAGAACATCCTCAACCGTGGGCAACAGTTCTTTGCAGACCTGGCAACGTGCAGCTCCAAAGAAAACCAAAACCGGAACAGAACTGTCATAGGTTAAGTTGTCAAAATCTTCAATCTTTATATTAGATAGTTGTTCGTATTTCATGGCGCTACCTTCCCCTTTAATCCTAATTCATTTCACGAAGAATATTATGCAGATGTTCTTCGTTTCTTATATCTCCTGTAATGTCCCGAATAATCTTACCGGACTTTAAAAGATGAACCGTTTGTGTTTGAACCACATTAAACTTCTTAGCTATTCTTTGTTTACGCGAAACATCGATCTTGACTAATTTAATGGTGTTCTCTGTAACTTCCGTTAATCGTTCTAATTTAGAAAGCAAAGATATACTTTCTTCGTCTGCTGGGCTCCAGAAGGCTAACATAACTGTACCTTTAAAATCAAGAATCTGCTGATTAAAATCTTCCTCTTCATCAAGATAGCGTTCAGCAGTTACAGCAGCAATCGCCCCATCATTTGCTGCTGTGACCACTTGACGGAGGGGTTTGACCCGAGCATCACCGGCGGCAAAAACACCATCGACTGAAGTCTCCATTTGTTCATTAGCAATAATATAGCCCCTACTATCTAAGGAAACCTTTCCGCGTATAAAATCAGTCCCAGGAACTGTTCCAACATAGATAAAAACTCCATCTGTCGGTAGTTCCGAGAATGTTTCAGTCTTGAGGTTTTTTACAACGACAGATTCCACTTCATCGTTTCCTTTAATTTCCGAGAGAACTGAATTCCAAATAAACTCAATCTTTTCGTTTTTAAAAGCTTTTTCGGCACTATATCGGTTGCAGTCCACAATACCCTCGTCATGAATTACAATAACTCTGACTCTTCGAGCAAACTTAGTGATATACATGGCCTCTTCAATGGCTGCATCACCGTTTCCTACTACCACTACATCTAATCCATCATAGAATTCGGCATCACAGGTGGCACAATAAGATACTCCCATACCTCGAAATTTTCCTTCTCCGGGTATTTTCAGCATACGAGGCTGAGCTCCAACAGCTAGAATAACTGACTTGGCTTCATAGCGACTTCCTTTTTTTGTCTGAATAACTTTTCTTGAGTCACTAAGCTCTAAATCCAAAACCTGATCCCGAATAATTTCAGCCCCAAAATTTTGCGCATGTTCAGCCATGGTTTTCATGAGTTCAGGACCGGTAGAATCCGGATATCCGGGGTAATTAACAAGTTCTCTTGTTGTAAAGGCTTGTCCACCAACGGCAGCTTTTTCGATTATTAAGGTTCTTAGTTTGGCCCGAGCACCATAGATTCCAGCCGCTAGGCCCGCCGGACCGGCTCCAATAATGGCCAGATCATAAGCTTCCATATTTAATCCCCCTTTTCCACATTAATGAGGAATTTCACCATTGCTTTCTCATATAAAGAAAACTTAGCTGGCGCTAAGCTTCTAGCGAAAGCGGCAGGTTAGTTGCTCTTATGCTTGGAAAGTATATAACGCAAGTTAATACTTTCTGATAGTAGAACGAAAACTTAAAGCCTC
>JAUZPJ010000381.1 GCA_030706025.1 Bacillota bacterium
CACAACAAAGCGTTGTGATAAAAAACAATGAACATATGTTATATGTTTTCTTATGATGAAATGTATAATGTACTTGCAAGAACATGAACAAACAGGCTGAGATATTACATAAAGGAGTGAAACGTTTTGAGGAACTATCTAGAAACCGAAAAACATTTGATTACATTACAAGCCGAGTCCGAAGAAAAGTTTTTAGCTGATTTTAGGTCAGGAAATTATACTCTTGAAAATCCACTGGTCGTTGAAAATCCATATTTGATTAATCCACTTGCTGCAGTCCTTTGTTTTAACACAGATGAAGAAACGACTGCCAAAATAACGGTAAAAGGTAAAGCAGTAGAAGGTGATCTAACCCATACCTTTGCTGCTGCAAAAGAACATGTCTTACCGATTTATGGATTATATGATAATTATGAAAACACCGTGGTAATTACCCTTGGTAATGGAAAAACATCACAAGTTAAGATTAAGATTGAAGAATTGGATGCCAATAAAGCTCTGTATTGCCATACTACACCCGAGTATTTTGGCAAAGACCTCATGGTCATCTCAACGACAACACCGCTAATTGAATCAGCAAAAACGGTCGGTTTTGACTATGCCGGAGATTTAAGATGGGTTATCACAAATAAGCAAAGCTGGGATATTAAAAAGCTAGCTAACGGAAGGCTCCTGTACACTGCTTACAGGACGATGCAAAAACCTTACTATACCATTGGACTTATGGAAATGGACTTTTGCGGTAAAATCTATAAAGAATATCGGTTGCCAGGCGGGTTTCACCATGATGCAATCGAGTTAGAAAATGGCAACATCTTAGCTGCGTCTGATAATGACTTCAATGAATCCGTAGAAGACTATGTCGTAGAGATTGATAGAAAAACAGGGGAAGTCGTTAAATCCTGGGATCTTCTTAATATCTTGCCCAGAGAAAAAGGGAACGCGGGAGATTGGAACCACCACGATTGGTTCCACAACAACGCTGTTTGGTATGACAAGGCGACGAATTCTATTACCATGTCCGGCAGACACAAAGATGCCATTATTAACTTCGATTATGATACGGCAAAATTAAATTGGATTATCGGCGACCCAGAAGGTTGGGGAGAAGAGTGGCAAAAATATTTCTTTAAAAACGTAACCAAAGGTGATTTCGACTGGCAGTACGAACAACATGCCGCCAGTATTCTACCAAATGGAGATGTCTTCGTCTTTGATAACGGGACCTATCGATCTAAAAACGAAGCTACTAGAGTTTCACCAGAAGACAACTTCTCCAGAGGGGTTATTTATAGAATTGACACTGACAAAATGGAAATTGAGCAAGTTTGGCAGTATGGTAAAGAAAGAGGCGCCGAATTTTATTCCCCCTATATTTGCAATGTCGATTACTATCGTGAAGGACACTATATGATTCACTCCGGTGGTATTGCCACCTATAGAGGGAAACATACCGATGGTTTGGGCGCAATGCTCTTGAATAAATATAAAGACGAGCATATCCATTTAACCTTAGAGTCCATCACGGTTGAATTAGAAAATGATGATGTTAAATACGAATTGAAAGTTGTAGGCGGTAATTATTATCGAGCAAGAAGACTTTCGTTATATGATGAAACGACGAACTTAACTCTTGGTAAAGGTGAATTTCTCGGTGGATTTGGAGTAACTCCTGAGTTTGGATTCAAGGTTAAATTTAAAGACACTGAAGGAGAAGTTCCAGCAAAGCACAATTTATCGTTAGTCCTTGAAGAAGATCGATTGGCCCTTCGAGCATCCTTTAAAGAAGGATCCGAAGTTTTCTTGGAATTAAACGGTGAGAACGGGTCGAAGTTCTACTCAGTACCAACAGTGGTTCATGATGTCACCGCGGCCTGTGTCTCATTTGAGGAGCAAAACGATAATGATTTCCAATTCTATGTCAGTAGGGAAGGGTTATCTGGTGACTATACTATTTATCTAAATATTGATAATAAACGATATGATACTCAGTTCTCGGTGAAATTATAAGAGAGTAGGCATACTTAGTTCCAGTAACATTATGTATGCAATGTGATGTGTGACTCGTCTCTCAGACATTGGCGATGCTCCCTTAAAAGTAGACAGATAATCGATAATAACAAATCTGTTACTGTAGGGGAGCATTTCTCCTGTCCAATAGATATCAATATCAAATCGGTTGGAAAAGTCATTATCTTACAAGGAGTGAAGAAAAAAATGTCATTAGAAAAATTGGATTCGAGCCGATTCGAGGAAGTGATTTACGATAAAGGAGAGCCCTGTTTAGTTATCTTTTCCAGAAAAAGCTGTCATGTCTGTCAAGGTGTCGTGCCCGTTTTAGAAGATTTGCAGCCGCAATTCGAAGGTAAGTTTAGTTTTTATTATGTCGATGTTGAGGAAGACAAGGCCTTATACCAACGATTTTCCTTAAAAGGCGTTCCTCAAATCCTTTTCTTTAAAGATGGCGAATACCAAGGAAAACAAGCCGGTAACGTTGAGGAAGAAGACGTCGAGGAAAGAATTACAGACGTGTTGAATTCATAATCAAGAGGTGAAATGAGGAAATGGCTAATACGCATGATTTAATTATAATTGGCGGGGGACCCGCTGGATTATCTGCCGCGATCTACGGGGGAAGGGCAAAGCTTAAAACTCTGATCATCAATAAAGGAACTGTTGGCGGCTTAGTAAATACAACCCGTGAAATTGTCAATTACCCTGGTTACGGGCAAATCAGTGGCTCTGATCTCATGCTAGACTTTAAGAAACATGCTGAGAGCTTTGGCGTAGAGTTTTTAAAAGATCAGGTCGTAAGTACGGATTTTTCCCAAGAAGATAAAGTGATCAAAACCAAAAAGGGGAAGGAATTTACCGCTAAGGCTGTGATCATTGCCTGCGGCAGTGAGCCAAGGCTTTTGAA
>JAUZPJ010000382.1 GCA_030706025.1 Bacillota bacterium
TACGGCCGCTGCGGTTGCCTGTATCCCAATCGCTCATCTCTATGGAGGTGAAACAACTGAGGGGGCTATTGATGAGTTTTTCCGTCACTCAATCACTAAAATGGGTTATTTACACTTTACTTCCACTGAACAATATAGGCAGCGTGTCATAAATATGGGGGAAGCCCCCAGTCGGGTGTTCAATATCGGTGCTACCGGTGTTGAAAATATTCTAAGTATGTCCCTGATGACTAAGGATGATCTGGCACGAAGCATAGACTATGATTTGAATAGACCCTATGCTCTCGTAACATTTCACCCGGTAACCCTGGAGAAAGATACCGCTACAACGCAACTTGAAGAACTTCTCTCAGCTCTTGATGAGACCAAGGGGCTAAACTATATTTTTACTAAAGCTAACGCTGATGCCAATGGCCGGGCAATCAATAAAAAACTGGATGCCTACTGTGAAACCAGAGGAAATGCGATCGTCCTTACATCAATGGGTGTTCTTCGTTACCTTTCCGCGATGAAATATTGCGAAATGGTTATTGGCAATTCCTCGAGTGGAATCGTTGAAACCCCAAGCTTTAAAAAACCCACGGTTAATATTGGGGACAGACAGAAAGGTCGAATTTGTGCTAAATCTGTCATATCTTGCGAACCCGAAAAGCAATCGATACTCAAAAGTATTGCTAAAGCAAGGTCAAACGAGTTTTTGCTATATATTAATGATCAAGTAAATCCCTATGGCGATGGAAAAACTTCCGAAAAAATCGTTGCTGTAATCAAGGATTTTCTAGAAAATAATAAGATAAATCTAAAAAAGTGCTTTTATGATGTGGAGAGACAAGAGAAGTTCTAGGATCGCTAGCATATCATAATAATTCCGTGGGTATGAGCAATCTATTTTAAGGGCTTCCCATTAAGAATATACCTCTTCTTAATGGGAAGCCCCTATTAACCTTAGTACAATTCAGGCATTCTTTCTATTCGGAAGATTCTCTTCCAAACAAACGCTCAAAATATTTCTTATTATGAAGTACCGCTTCATTTTCCGGATTGAATCTCCAGGCGATCTCATTATGCTTATAAGCTAACTCATGTTTACCTAAACGATCGTAGCATAAGCACAACTGCAAGTGCGGAAACCAAGTTAGCCAGCTACCAATAGGCTTTTCTAATCGAGTTGCTAAGTCATACCAGAAAACAGCCTGTTCATATTGCTGAACATCCTTAAAATAGGAACCCAAGTAACAACAAAAGTTAGCTTTCGGAGGGGCATATTCAAAGGATTTAAAGACATATTTAAGGAATTTGTCCTTTTCGCCTAAATGCTGAAAATAATCAACCAGTGTTGCACAAGTTGCAATTTTATCTTCAACCCCGCCCTGCCCTGTATCCAAAGATTCTTCATACGCCTCAATTGTCCGCCTATTGCTTTCTATTAACAATTCCCTAAGTTCTGTTCCCGAAAGACAGTCATGAATGCCAAGTTCATCTTCAACAAACTTCTTTTGTTCCTCACGAATGACTTGCGTTGGACCTTTAAACAGGTTTGTGGCATAAACACCGATAGGGTAATCGTCATAACTAAATTCAGAAGGCCAAAGCGGGTCCCCGCTATTTACCAAATTAGCTTCCTCACCAAAGATAAAAAAGGGAATACCCATTTCTACAGCATAAAACGAATATGAGCCTACCTGATTAGATGTTGCGTATTTGTGACTTTTGAGAATATCATAAAACTTATCTACATATTCAAATCTTAGAACGTTGCCTTCCCCGGCACTAACAACATTAAACCCGTGTTCTTTATATTTTAGATCCTTTTTTCTTTCCAGATCGTGAATATGCAAACATATGGTAATAGGATGATACTCGCTCGGAAGACTTTTCAGTTGATTACAATAGTTATCTATATCGAATACGGCGTCAATTAGTCGAGTTGAATGTGCGGGAAAAGCTACTGTACCTCTAGCGGTTGTGTCCTTCTCAATTTGCCTTAACTTTCGATAGTGTACAAAAGGTGCACCCATAATTGCTGAAGGAATATTACTTGCTTTATTCCACTGTTCCAGCCGTCTTTTACTCCATACCAACATTAACGGGGGATTACATTGGTAATCGAATGGGTCAGGCACCGGTGTAGGATCCCAGCCGTGCTCATAACGACATAAACTTAGGAGAGGTGACTCCGATGAGCTTCCAACATATTGATTAATAATTTCATAAAGTCCGTACCATGATATTAAACCCATATTTACCACCTATTTATTACTTTCATGAAATTGAGCATAATAATGGCTTAATGTCTGCCGTTATTATACATTATGCTTTCATCTTCTCATGTGTGCGGTTTTCTAAAGGTACTTTACTGATCAGTAACTTTATATCCCTTCTACATAACTATATTTGTCAAGGGATTAAGGCCCTTGATTTGCAAGGACCCTATCCCGCATCATTTTGGAGAACTACTTTTTATAGTCTAATAGAGCTGCAACAGTTAAAGATTTCCTATTCTGTTTCTGTATCATCTAAATGCAATACACCCTTCAAATAATTCCTGTTATAAATAATCTTCGGATCGTCGGGAATATAATTTCCTGCTAGTTCATTATGCTTATAGGCTAATTCATGTTTGCCTAGACGATCATAGCAAACACACAACTGTAAATGTGGTAGCCACGTCCAACAAGATTCGATCAAAGGTCCCCAGCAGTCAACAGGCTTTTCTAATTGAGTGGCTAATCTGTACCAGAAAGCACCCTGTTCATATTGCTCGGCACACAAAAAGTAATAACCTAGACGACAGCAAAACTCAGCCCTTGGACTGGCATATTCAAAGGATTTTAAGAGATATTCTAATTCTTTCTCTTTGTCGCCTAACCTCTGAAAACAATCCGCCA
>JAUZPJ010000383.1 GCA_030706025.1 Bacillota bacterium
TCGGGGGATTTAGAATTGATGACAGACGCAAGGAGATCCAATACCAGCAGCGCGTGTTAGAATTGTCAACGACAGAGTATGAGTTGCTCAAATACTTAGTGCTTAACCAAGGTTTAGTCTTGAGTAAATCAAAAATCTTGGATAAGGTGTGGGGCTATGACTTTGGCGGAGATGAAAATATCGTAGAAGTGTATATAAGATCACTGAGAGAAAAATTGAGTGACAAAGAACATCGCTTGATTAGAACTCTGCGTGGGGCAGGATACCGAGTTGACCTGTTATGAGACTGCCTGCACGCTTCAAACGCTTTTTCGTTCCAAATTCCCTTCGTTTTCAGCTCTTAGCTCGCTCGCTGTTTCTCATGGCCGTTTTGTTGGTTGTTGTTGGTTTCTTCCAATATGTTTTTATGCAAGGATTTGTGTATCAAAATCAAGCGAAAAGTATTCAAAGTCAGGTTCAATCGGTTCCTCCAAACGTCTGGCAGCAGATGGCAAGTACCGACGACGCATCGGGTCCAATGTTGGAAGAAGGACCGCATCATGCACCCTTTTTCTTTTTGCCTGATGCCACTATTGCCCTCATTGATGAGTCAGGGGCATTTACAGTACTTTCGAATTCCTCTGTTAAAGTTGGTGCGCCGCAGAAGTTATCGCAACAGGATTACCAAGATGTTAGGAGTCCTGAGCATAAATTGACCTATAAAGTTGTTAAACCAACCGAGGGAGATGAGCAACTGATCGTCCTTCAGACCATTCGGACGAGAGATCATATTCCCGAAATAGTCCAAGTAAGCTTAAGTACTAAGCCGTTGAAAGAGATGATGCTCCAACAACTTTTTATGTTTCTAGGGATTTCTTCGCTGGCATTAATCGGCGCAATCTTGGCCTTTATACCCGTGTTAAGGAAAACCCTGGTCCCTTTGTCCAATATGGTTGATACTGTTGAACAAATTGATGTCGAAAATCTTGCCGAGCGGTTACCGGTTGACCAGGGGCAAGTGGAGATTGATCGGCTGGCGAATTCTTTTAATCGAATGTTACATCGATTGGAATTATCGTTTGAGGCAGAAAAAGAGTCTAAGGAACAGATGCGACGCTTCGTTGCGGATGCTTCACACGAGTTACGTACACCATTGACCGTCATCCATGGATTTATAGAGGTGCTTCTTCGCGGGGCTATGAATCAACCGGAAATGTTAAATAGATCCTTGACAAGCATGTATACAGAATCCGAACGCATGAAAAAGCTGGTTGAAGACCTACTTTTACTTGCTAAATTAGATCGTACCCCCAAAATTGAATTAACTGAGGGGGCGCTGGATGAAATCATAAAAAATATGGCTCCGCAATTGAGGCTGTTGGCTGGAAACCGCAAAGTCAGTCTAAGACTCGTTTCAAATTTAAGATGTTGGTTTGATACGGATAAAATAAAGCAAGTTATTTTAAATCTCTTTCATAATGCGGTACAGCACACTGATCCCGAGAAAGGGGAGATTCAAATTTCCTTGGCAACTGTAGGGCGCGGCGTCGAACTGGCCGTTGGGGATAATGGTCTTGGGATACCTAAGGAGCATTTGTCGATGCTGTTCGATCGTTTTTACCGCAGTGATTCGTCCCGGACTCGAAAATACGGAGGGGCAGGGCTTGGTTTAGCGATTACAAAATCCATTGTTGAGCTTCATGGCGGTACAATAAGAGTGGAAAGCGTGGCAGACGAAGGAACCACGTTCTATATATGGCTGCCAATAGATGAAACGTCATAAGAATTCTTGAGTTAATAAGAGCTATGTTCAGATGAATATGAACATAGCTCTTTTTTTGTGTGGACGCGATGACTCATTTCTGAGCCTTTCAGCTAATTTTCAGGAAACACTCAATTAACGTTCAGGTGACATTTAGGCGCGATTCAGAAACGAGGGTTATAGTAAAGAAGAACTAAAGAGCAAGGTGACACAGACAAATACTTAAAAAAGGAGTTATTGATTCATGAAAGTTTTTAAGGCTAAACGAATTGACCTGTTGCTGATCGGTATCGCCCTACTGGCCGCCTTCTTAAATATCTACGGCATTTGGAAAGATCAATATGCCAATGCCTACTACACAGCGGCAGTTACGAGTATGCTGCAAAGTTTTCACAACTTCTTTTTCGCTTCCTTTGATCCAGGAGGATTCGTGACCGTAGATAAGCCTCCCGTTGCGTTTTGGATTCAAACCCTGTTCGCGTCAGTTCTTGGCGTACATGGCTGGAGTGTCATTTTGCCCCAGGCTTTGGCAGGGGTAGGGTCGGTACTGTTGATTTACGTACTTGTAAAACCATCGTTTGGTAAAACATCTGCTAGGCTCGCAGCGTTAGTAGCTGCTTGTACACCAGTTGCCGTCGCCGTAAGTCGTACGAATAATGTAGACAGTTTATTGGTTTTTACCCTTCTGGTCGCTACATGGATGTTATTTAGAGCCGTGAAAACAAAAAAATGGATTTGGTCTGTTGCATCGTTTGCTATGATCGGAGTCGGTTTCAATATTAAAATGCTCCAAGCATATATGGTACTACCTGCTTTCTACTTGTTTTATTTGCTCGCTTTCAAAGTGAATTGGAAAAAGAAACTGGGTGTGCTCGCCGTCTCTACAGCAACCTTACTGATCGTTTCGTTATCCTGGCCACTTATTGTGGACAGTATTCCGTCGGAAAACCGGCCTTATATCGGAAGTAGTCAAACAAACTCAGTCTTGGAGTTAGCCTTCGGCTATAACGGAATATCCCGTCTGACCGGACAAGGGGGACCGGGAGGAGGAAACCGAGGGGGATTTGATGATGGTCAAACACAAAGACAAAGGCAGGATGACGGAGGTCAGAACTCAGTAGGGCAGCCTCCCGCCATGGATGACA
>JAUZPJ010000384.1 GCA_030706025.1 Bacillota bacterium
ACTTCTTCAAGAATGGATTCACTGTCATTCTATTGGAATTAGGATATTAAATGAAGATGGTTTTATTCCATATGAGGCTTACGTCGGTTTTAGTAAAGAATTCTGGGAATGTGAGAGTTGGCTCTCCGTTATAGATAATCAATGTGCTTGTATTCGAGTGATCAACGAAAAACCCGAACCACAGGATGCTATATGCATGACCAAGGGTGGTTCTTTTTGTAGTAATAACACAATTAAGTTTGTAAGTGAAATGCCAGTAGATGAACAAGCGAGATTTCGAGGCAAGTGTGTAGAATTTGGTTTTCATTCAATTGCTATTGTTCCTATACGCTATCGTCATAAAATTTTCGGTGCAATTCATTTTGCCGATAAACAAGTGGGAAGGATTCCTTTACAGATCATAGAGTTTATTGAAAAAGTCTCTCCTCTTATTGGGGAAGCTATTTATAGGTTTAACTTAGAAGATGAACTTAGGCAGCAAAAAAACAATCTAGAAAAACTGGTCGGGGAACGTACAAATGAACTTAAACAGGCCAATGATAAACTAAAAAACGATAACGCAGAACTAAAAAGACTAGGGCAACAATTAATAAACTCAAATGAACAAGTAACTGATATTCTTGAGAGTATAACGGATGCCTTTTTTGCTTTAGATAGCAAATGGAATATTAGATATATAAACAAAACGGCAAAAAGACTCTTTAATAAGACAGATATTTGTATAGGGCAAAATTTTTGGCATGTTTTTCCATTGGCTATTAATTCATTATTTTATAATAATTATAGTAAAGTAATGGCGGAAAAGATACCGATACACTTTGAAAGTAAAAGTATATACGTTAATGAGGGGTGGGTTGAAGTAGATGCCTATCCATCTCAGGATGGTATATCAGTATATTTTCGAAATATAACGGATCGAAAAAATATGGAGGAAAAGCTAAGAATATCAGAAGAACGCTTTTATAAAGCTTTTAATCACTGTCCTGCTTCAATGTCCTTATATTCCATAGATAAAGGACAATATATTGATTCCAATGAAAGTTGTCAATTAATGCACGGCTATAGCAGAGATGAGTTTATAGGTAGGTCAGCACTAGATTTAAACTTATGGGTAGATATCGATCAATTAGCAGAGTTTTTAAAGGATATCGATGAAAAGGGATTTGTTAATAATCTTGAAGTTAGAAATTATAAAAAATCCGGCGAAATATTTATTTCATTAACATCTGCAGTTGTCATTAACCTAAATGGAGAACAGTGTATTTTAGTCATAAAATCTGATATAACCGAACTTAGAAAATATCAAAATGAGATACTACGTTTAGATAAACTAAATCTTGTTGGTGAAATGGCTGCAGGTATTGCTCATGAAATAAGAAACCCAATGACAACAGTAAAGGGTTTTCTGCAAATACTGGGGGCAAAAAGAGAATATTCCCACAACAAGGAATTCTTTGACTTGATGATTGACGAGTTGGATAGAGCAAATTCTATTATTACTGAGTTTCTATCTCTGGCAAAGAATAAGGCTGTTGATTTTAAAACAAGAAATCTAAACGATATAGTTCGACAACTCTATCCTTTGATTACTGCTGATGCGACATTAAATGATAAACAGGTAGTACTAGAGTTAAGTGAAATCCCAAATTTACGTTTCGACGAACGAGAAATTCGCCAATTGATACTAAATCTTGCACGTAATGGATTAGAGGCAATGACTAAAGGTCGTTGTTTGCGTATAAAAACAATGACCGATAACGATGAAGTGGTGTTAGCTGTTATCGATCAAGGTAGCGGTATAGATTCTCAATTTCTTGATAAAATTAGCACACCATTTTTTACGACGAAGGACAACGGTGTGGGTCTGGGATTGGCCACGTGCTACAGCATTGCTAATAGACATAAGGCTAAGATTAACTTCGATACTGGTCCAGAAGGTACTACTTTTTATGTTAGGTTTATGGGAATTAGTGAAAAACAAGGATGATGGAAATGCCAAACTGTCTTATCGATGGTTTGGCATTTTTTATAGTTCCAATTCCCGAAAATCCTGTGGGGATAAAAAAGGGACAACTAGAAAACTATAAGACCAAAGAAATTAGGAAGTGATTTAAAAATGGCTTCTGTCAATAGCAAATTAATGTGGTTAAGGTTAAGGATGCTAATCTTCGGTCATCCTCTTACCACACAAAGTGCGGAAACTGAAAAATTGGGGATCTTTGGCGGTATTCCCGTTTTTGGTTCCGATGTCATTTCTTCTCAGGGTTATGCTCCAGATGCAATTTTGTATGTTTTAATTTTAGCAGGAGCAACGGGTTATGCGGCTGCAACGAAGGTAACGACGGCTATTATACTCTTGTTGTTAAGCGTTTTGATGCTCTATCGCCGTACGATCCAAAAATATTCTCAAGGTGGAGGCTCCTATACTGTTGCGCGAGCTTACTTAGGTGAGAAAATGGGGTTATTGGCTGGTGCTAGTTTAAGCATTGATTATATTTTAACCGTAGCTGTAAGCGTTAGTTCTGCAGTAGAGAATCTCACTGGAATATTTCGCTGGCTCGAGCCGACCCCTCACAAAGTATTCGCTGATTGTCTTATTATTTTATTTATGACCATAGTTAACTTAAGGGGACTTAAAGAGTCTGCTAAACTATTTGCTATCCCGGTATACACCTATATCATCAGCATTTTTGTCTTGGTCGGTTTTGGTATGTTCAAGTATTTTGTATATGGAATAACTCCCCGGCCAAATTCTCAAGCGATAATAGCCGCTAATACCCAGAGCTTAACCTTGTTTGTATTTTTGCGAGCGATGGCTGCAGGGACTAC
>JAUZPJ010000385.1 GCA_030706025.1 Bacillota bacterium
ATTATATCTTACCGTTAATCATTAGTAAGCAGTTGAATCGGATAGCCGTATTTCTCAAACCTTTTTATAATGCGTTGTTGATGATCGAAACTTTGGGTTTCCAAGGTCATGTCCACTCGAGCATAGCGCAATGGAACTGTTAAATCATAGCGTGAATGCCCAACGGTAACGACATTGGCACGTTCTTGAGCGATGAGTTCTAGTGCTTTTTCAAGATTTCCCGGTTTATCTGGTAGGATTGTCTGAAAAATCATGGACCGACCCGATCGTCTTAGACCCCGTTCGATAATTTGAGAGAGAAAATTCACGTCAATATTTCCACCACTTAGGATTAATGCAGCGTTCTGGCCGCTCAGATTCACCTTGTGTTGAAGTGCGGCTGCTATGGCTACTGCACCAGCTCCTTCAGCGATGGTTTTCGAGCGTTCCATTAAAGTGAGAATTGCTTCACTTATCTCTTCTTCCCCGACCGTTACAATTTCATCAACATAGTGACTAACAGTCTCGAAAGTTAGGTCGCCTGCACATTTGACTGCAATTCCATCGGCGAGAGTACTTGCCTCTTCCAAAGGCTCGGGTTTACCAACTTTAAGAGCATGGAGCATACACGCTGCCCCGGCTGCCTCGACTCCGACAACACGAACACTAGGTTTGAGGGATTTTATTGCAACCGCAACACCGGCAATTAGCCCCCCTCCCCCGATAGGAATGAGAACAGTATCGACTTCTGGAAGATCCTCTATGATTTCTAGCCCAATTGTTCCTTGGCCTGCCATCACATCGGGGTCATTAAAGGCATGAATAAATATTGCACCTGTCTCTGACTGGATTTCCATAGCTTTTTGATGAGCATCATCGAAGACAGACCCGGATAGGATGACCTTCGCACCATATCCTTCTGTGGCGGAAACTTTAGCTAGTGGAGCGCTTTCAGGCATTACGATCGTAGCCGGAATACCAATACGAGAAGCCGCCAAAGCAACTCCTTGGGCATGATTTCCTGCAGAAGCTGCAAGAACTCCTTTTTGCTTATCCTTATCGGAGAGTTTGATTACTTTGTTCGCTGCTCCCCTAACTTTGAAGGATCCGGTTTTTTGGAGGTTTTCCATCTTGAGGTAAATTTCCCCTCCGGTTAACGAACTAAACGTGGTTGAATGATCCAGTACTGTTCGGTGGATAAAAGGGCGAATTGAATTTTGAGCTTCTTTGATGTGATTCATGGTAAGTAAATTTGGCATAAAAATGCTCCTTAAACAAAATATCTAGTAAAATAGATTTTAAATGAAAGCGACTAAGGACTCGCATTTTAATCAAATATTAGTATGTAACAAGAAGAGCATACCTATCCAGTTCAGATAAGAAGATGAATAATGCTCACCTCTTGAAGGTTATTTTTAAGCGGTGTCGAAAATATGGGTATCACTTAAAGGTGGGACGGTGGAATAGGTGGGATTATGGGTAATTTTTATGACAAGTTTAATTATGGGATTTTCAGGAGCGATTGTACCGGGGCCGTTGCTCACCGTTACAATTAACGAGAGTCTTCGTCGCGGTGCTAGAGTTGGAACACAAATTGCCTCAGGCCATGCGCTCTTGGAGCTTGTCCTTGTAGTAGCAATTTTTTGGGGCGTGGGAACCTATATCACTTGGCCTTCCGTAAAAGGAACAATTGGAATCGTAGGCGGTCTGTTTCTCTTTTGGATGGCCTATGGAATCTTGAAGCAGTCTTTTCATTCAGCTGCCCTTGAACTTTCGGGCAAAGTAACGGAAAAAGGTCTACGTCCCTGGGTGGCAGGGATTACTGTTACTGCCTCGAACCCTTATTGGTTTCTGTGGTGGGCAACCGCAGGTGCTGGCGCGTTGATGGTTGCTGCTGGACAGGGTGTCCTTGGAGCCATAAGCTTTTATGTGGGGCATGTTTTATCGGATTATATCTGGTTTATACTCGTCGCTTTTACTGTTTCTAGAGGAAAAAGACTCTTCACTCCAATGGTTTATCGCATGGTTTTAGGTGTGTGTGGGTTGTTTCTTGTGTGGCTGGCAATTTACTTTATTTATTCCGGTGCGAGCTCCTTATTGTTGTTAAAATCTTAATTCTAATTGATGTGGGTTCTCGCCACAGATTTTGTTCCCTAAGCCTTGAGCAACAAGCTGTTCGGGCTTCGTAAACGTAGTGGATCGATTGCTAATCTGTCTATTTACTCCAGCACATGACTTGTGCGACCATTTTTGATTAATTGCTGTATTGTTGGTAGTGCATCCGTTATTGGTATCGCAAATCCTATTCCTTCAATACCCGTTTCGAGAAATTTAGCAGAATTAATCCCGATGACTTGTCCAAGATAGTTGACCAAAGGTCCTCCACTATTACCAGGATTAATCGCTGCATCTGTTTGAATTAAATTAAAACTGGATTCATCTTGTACAATCCGATTCATAGCAGAAACAACCCCCGTAGTTACAGAACCAGCAAACTTTTCTCCACCAGGATTACCAATAACTACAACAGGTTCTCCAACCTGTAGTCTGGAAGAATCTCCAAGCTCAACTTCAGTTAAGTTGCTAGTATTGCTTATCTTGATGACTGCCAAATCAGTACGTGAATCAGCACCTACCACATTAGCATTTTCATGATTTCCATCAGCTAAGCAAACTGACAATTTTTGGGCTCCTTTGATGACATGGTTGTTAGTTACGATAAAAAAACCATTATGGGCATCGATGATAAATCCTGAACCGCTGCCCATTTGTATCAAGTTATTGTTTATCTCATTTCCAAGATCGCTGCATTCAAACATAGATTCTTAACCATTTACCGACTGG
>JAUZPJ010000386.1 GCA_030706025.1 Bacillota bacterium
TCTGGATGGACCAAAATCTTGCTCCATTTCTCGTTCAAGTTCGGTTCGTCCCGCCCCTATTAAATCATAACCCACATGTGAGGATATTGACTCCCCTTTTTCATGTGCTTTTTCTGCTCGATCTAATACTTTTCGAGCTACAACCAGCTCCGATACTCTAAATTGTCTAGCTATTTTTTCCACTTGATGACGGTAAGCGTCTCGTGACTCGAAATCCATTTCCCCGTAAATATGGTTAGGATCCTTTTTAAATACACGTTCGACTAAACTTACTTCCTCAAAAAAACGAGGCCAATCTTCAGCTTTAATAAGATGAACGCTTAAAATGGCATGACCCATAGAAACTTGATACATTGACTGTCGCTGACGCTCCAGTTTGGCTAATTCCTCAATCGTTGTGTCTTGCCTGGCGACAATACGATCGATCCAGTGTAAAAGCGGCGCAACATCGACACCGAGGTCCCGTAGACGTTTAAGAATTTGCTCCGCATAAGCAGAGGAATATTCTGCTTGGGGAACGAGTGTTTTTAGGACTTCTCCCCATTTTTCTGAGCTGTACTCAGATTTTAACAAGGGTAAGACCCAGTTATCTGCGGCTTCACGCTCAGCTTGTGTAAATAAAATTTGTTCGGCTATTCTACGAATGTTTTCCAGAAGGATAATCTGCAGCATAATTGGGATCGCCCAGAGTTCCCCGCTCGACAAGGGTACTTGAACCTGATAGGCATTAATAAACGCTTTGAGAGTATCGCTTTGCAATTGACTATCTGTGTGTTCGACAAGTTCAACCAATAAGCCATAAATCCTCGGGTATCCTTGGAAATCTCCGCTGGAATTTCGAGGTAATTGGCGTTCAAATTTAAGCGGAAGACTTTTTTTGATTTCTTCCCCTAAATCTTTGATACTATAAAAATTGTCCAATAACCATTCTGTGGCTGGTACAATATCCTGAGTACGTGCTGAATAATTCGTTATTTCATGATAAGCCAGCTTTAAGAACTTCATATTTTGCTTAACCCTTGGTAACAAGGTTCGCATTGGAGAGTTCGTTCCTTCATTGGCATTAAAGCGTGCAATTTCTTCAGCATGATCAAGCAATTCTTCCCCGTGCAAAACAATATCTTTATATGGTTTATCCTTTGTTGTTGACCTTGTGTGAAACTTCATTCTTCGTCTCCGTAAGTTTTTTTACATTCATTTAACCATTATTCCCATTTCCCCCCACTTCATTCATCATGAAAAAACACCCTAGCTGGTTCATCCCAGCTAGGGTGCTTTAATTATCCAAAACGTTCATTAAATTCTTCTAAGGTTACAAGCACTTGTCGTGGCTTACTTCCTTCATAGGCACCGACAACCCCTTGTTCTTCGAGCATATCCATTAAACGGGCTGCCCGAGCATATCCTAACTTTAACCGCCGCTGCAAGAAGGATACCGAGGCCATCCCCGTCCTAATGAAAAGTTGTCCTGCATCAATAAATAAGGCATCATCGGGTCCGTTACTATCTTCATTTTTAAGGGTTGATTCAGCAAAAAGCCGCTCCGGGTCAAGATAATCTGGCTTACCTTGTTCTTTCCAATGGGTAATCACACGTTGAACTTCATCATCGGTGACCAGACAGCCTTGTACACGAAGTGCTTTATTTACACCTAGGGGGGAATAAAGCATATCACCGCGCCCAAGAAGCTTTTCCGCACCTGTTGCATCCAGAATAGTGCGGGAGTCAATTTGAGAAGAAACTGCAAAAGAAATCCGACTGGGTATGTTCGCCTTGATCACTCCAGTGATTACATCAACCGACGGACGTTGGGTTGCAATCACTAAATGAATTCCTGCAGCCCGAGCCATTTGGGCTAAGCGACAAATAGCTTCTTCGACTTCCCCTGCCGCAACCATCATAAGGTCAGCCAGCTCATCGATGATAACAACAATAAAGGACAACGCAGGTGTCGTTCTTGATGTTTCAACAGCTTTCAAATTATTATAACGCTCGATATCTCGAACTCCTGCAGCAGCAAAAAGTTCATACCGATTTTCCATTTCTTTAACTATCCATTTTAGAGCACTCGCTGCTTTCTTCGGGTCGACCACGACTGGAGCCAATAAGTGAGGTATGCCGTTATACTGATTGAGTTCTACCATCTTTGGATCGACAAGAAGAAGCTTCACTTCATCTGGGGTTGCGTTATAGAGAATGGAATTAATAATCGTCGTAATACAAACACTTTTACCCGACCCTGTTGCTCCCGCCACAAGAAGATGGGGCATTCTTATCAAATCAGCAATGACGGGCTGATCCGCAATATCTTTGCCTAAGGCAACCTTGAGCTTGGAAGGGGATTGCCCGAAGTTAGCCGTTTCGAGCACCTCGCGAAAGGGGACAGAACGGGCCTGCTTATTCGGAACTTCAATTCCAATAGCCGCCTTTCCAGGAATAGGGGCCTCAATGCGTACATCCCGAGCAGCAAGTCCAAGAGCGATATCATCTGATAGATTAACAATCTTACTAATCTTAACCCCCGGAGCTGGTGCTAACTCATATCGGGTAATGACTGGACCTCTGGCCACGCGAATAACCTTAGCTTTTACACCAAAATCCAGCAAAACTTTCTCGAGCAAATTAGACGTTTCCGAGTCCTGAACTATTACCCGCTGTGGCATTGAGTCTAATAAATTATAATCAGGAACCTTCCAATAATGGACTTTTTCAACTGCTAGTTTAACTAACGGAGCCACTTGACCAGCATAATTTGAGGATTCCATATTCAACGGTTCATCCTTCGAATCCGTCAAATAATCGAAGTCATCCAA
>JAUZPJ010000387.1 GCA_030706025.1 Bacillota bacterium
TAAATTGTCTCTTAACCCCCAGATGTAGGACATTTTCCCATGGTGATTGAATTTGATTTAGCCAAGGAGACCAAGTGTAAGATATTTCGTGAGAATCCATACGATAGCCTCCTTAAAGTTTAGTTATAGTCTACAGGTATCCGGATTGATAATTTTATTCATTGACTATGTTTATTGGCATCCCATTTAAAACTTTACTGCTTCGTGAGGTAGGGTGTCTTATGTAATCGCTAAAAACTTAGAAATTTCAACTACGTGTGACATAGCCAATAATTACAAGCATATTGTCAAATTACTAATAAATGCAGGTAGGTACAAAACCTCCTGCATTTTTATTGTTTAACATCACATTCTTGTCGGGCTGACCTTCTAGCACCTGTGCGGTGAACTCATTTAGGACAAGTTCTAAAGATTACAATTGAGACTTAATATTTTCTTTATCCGCAGTATAACATAGATTTTTAATTTTTTCACCTTTATCTAAGACCAAAACAGCAGGCACACTATTAACCTTATATTTCTTCGCCAGATTTTTTTTGGTCGCCATATCAACCTTCACGACTTTGTAGCGTCCCCCAAGTTCCTGGTTTGCTTCTTCTAATAAAGTGCTGAATGCTAAGCTTTCATTATTTAAGGCATTGAAGAAGAGGAGTAAGACTTTCTTCTCACTTTGAAGAATGTTTGTATTAAATGCCTTTAATTCTTCAATATAACGTTCAGCGGCAACAGCTGCGACAGCTCCGTCTCCGGCTGCCGAAACCACTTGTCGAAGGTATTTAATGCGGTTATCCCCTACGGCATATACCCCTTCGCTATTCGTTTCCATCATCTCATTGACAGGAATATACCCTCTTTTGTCCATCTCAATGCCGCTCTCCCTGAGAAAATGCGTTGAAGGTACCATTCCTACAAAGAAGAAAACTCCCTGACAAGCAAGTTCGGTAGAACCACCTGTTTTTAAATTCTTGATTTTGACCCCTTCGACATTTTCATCGCCCAAAACTTCTTCAATCGTGGAGTTCCAGATAAACTCCATTTTTTCATTTTGAAAGGCTCTTTCGGCACTGACTTTATTGCAATCAAGGACTCCTTCGTCATGGAGCACAATCACGGTGACTTTGCGAGCGAACTTGGTAATGTACATCCCTTCTTCAATCGCTTGGTCCCCGCTGCCGACGACAACAACCTCCTCTCCTTCAAAGAACTCAGCGTCGCAAGTCGCACAATACGCAACACCACTGCCTTGGAGCCGCTTTTCTCCCGGAATGTTCAACAGTCTGGGTTCACTGCCGCAGGCGATAATGACCGCTTTAGCCGAAAACTCCTTGCCTTTTTTTGTGGTAATGATTTTATGTTCCTGGGAAAAATCCGTACTAACAACCTCGTCCCGTAAAAACTCGACCCCAAACCCCTCTGCGTGTTTTTTAAAATCCAGCATGAGATCAGAACCACTGATATTCGGATATCCAGGATAATTGACAATCTCTCTCGTTGTATTGACTAAGCCGCCAATAGTTCCTTTATTGATCACGAGGGTTTTCAGCTTAGCTCTAGCCCCGTAGATTGCCGAAGAAAGTCCTGCCGGCCCGCCGCCAATTATGATTAGATCATACAAATTCGTCATGTCTCCCATTGTCTCAACGTCTCCCCTACTGTATATATGATTACGATTCAAGGACTTCTGCAATCTTATCCATAACTTTATCTTCGTCAACAGCACCCGCAAGTTTCCCTTGATATTCGCCTTCCTTAAAGAATAGAATCTGAGGTACTCCTTTTAAGGAGAATCTTTGGAACAAATCTTTATCGTCTTCCACATCGACATAATAAAAAGCAAACTTATCCTTATACTGTTGCTGCATTTCTTCTAGAACGGGGACAACCCCCTGACAAACGTGACAAGTCTTCCTTGAGAACATAACTAGGCATTGTTCTTCGTTACCATAGATAAGCTTTTCGAATTGGTCAGCATTTAATTTTTCCAAGGACATTGGTCTTCGCTCCTTTATAATTTATAAGATAAAAACTGGAATAAGGACCCGTATAAAGAAAACTGGCTGGCTTGCAGCCTTGGCGAAGGCGGCAGCCCTGGTTGCACTTATGCTTGGAAAGTATATAACGAAGTTTATGCTTTCTGATTGTATAAAGAAAAAGTTGACCACCCAAAGAGCCTAATCCTGTAGATTTAAGTTGATAAGACAACAATCTTACAGTAAGACCAAGTCAGGAAGGTCGACAAAGATAATCTTTAAAAAAGCATTCGTTTAAGTTTGGCCCAAAAGCATCTAATAATAACAAACGGTATAAATAGAAAAGAATAAAGACTAATTGAGAAGGAGTGGTCGAAGCACTTCACGTTCTTGCGACCATTCCTTTGCTCGTTCTATCTCATCAATTAAAATTTAGTAAAACCGTCATCATCATCATCGTCATCTTTTAAGGAGAGATCCTGATCCCCTGCAGCAACGCAGGCTTGATGAACCTTGGGATAGCCGATAGTTCCTTCTACACCGACAACCTCTTTAACTTCGCAATCTGCTGCTCCGGGAACACGGAATTTACGAATATCAAGCATCGGGATAGCCGTTTCTTTTGGTTCAGGAAGTTGTGGTATATAGCTGTAAGGATAACGATAAGCCCGATAGTAAATCACTGCTGGATTTTGTGTAAATGGCGAGACGAATTCCCACACGACATCTTTCATCCGAGTCACCTCGAAGAAACGACCGCCTACCCCTTCAGTAATGAAGGTATTTCCATTAGGAAGACGTTGAGCTGCACTGGTTAATGGACTATAGAAACGATAATCGTTA
>JAUZPJ010000388.1 GCA_030706025.1 Bacillota bacterium
CTATTATTCGATGTACTTGTGCCGAACGGGTAGTACCCGTAGAAGCATTTGCTACCGGAACGAAACATAAAATGCCCATTAGCACCGATATCATCAATGTTGTGATTTTTTTCTTCATGTTAACCTCCAAAATGTGTTTTTGTTCTTGTGAGAACATGTAAAAGGATAACATACCCACAACTCGATTTTCACTAGGAGGTTGTTGGGCTTTCTGCCATATCGTAACCAAATATGAGTAATGGAAGATTACTTCTAGTAAATAAAAACTAAGTCCTTGGGCATTATTACCAAGGACTTAGTTTTTAACTTAACGTTATCGTATACGAATTGAATCAATTACCATTTAACAGTTTTTATCGGACGAGGCTTAATCATCTTGGCTCTTTTAGGGTTTGATCGGGTACGGTTATCGAGAAAATCTTCTATTATTTGATTTGCAGGGTCCATTTCGGTTCTTGCACTAAAATGCTTGGCAGTAAACTCGTATTGTTTCATGGCGATTATTTTAGTCCGAAACCACTCAGTGTGAAAATGCTCATCCACAAAATTACTTTGCAGGAGCTTGGTCAGTTCTTGATCGCTGTATTTGTCTTGGTGCAGTCTATCAATTAAGTCGTTATAATCCTTCATAGCCTTTTGTTCTATGATTATATTTACTGCTAATGTATCTTCCAAACCTGTCATCGATAGAAGTTCCCCAGCTATCTTACCAATAATAGGGGAAATAATATCACCCAAAGCCGTAGGTTTACCCCCAAGTTCTTTGATTTTTTCTCCGAGTCTATCCGCATGATTTTGTTCTATGTAAGTTAAACGTTCAAAAACTACGCTGCTATACCTACCTTTAAAGGCTTTGCTTTGAGCGTTGTAAAAGTCAACTTGATTTAGTTCTAAACTATAGAACCAATTCAGCTTTGAAATAAGTTTATCCACATCCATATTGTACGCCTCCATGAATATCTTCATTTATGTTAGTATGTACAGAGTAGTCTTAATGTAGTAAAGCTCTTGGGCTGTACTACCAAATCATGATCAATGAGAATAGCTATTCCCGCGATCATGATTTCGATCGTTGTAGGAAACATTTATGACGCTAAAAAAGCGTCTTTTTGTTTCGGGATGGAGGAATGGAACCGTGGACACTCCCTTGTTTTTTGTGACCCTAGATGATATCATAAGAACCGAAATTTTATAAAAGAAAAGAGATGACAGCTATAATGTTGTGAAAAAACGTGTACCAAATTTATTAATTTTAAATATCCCATTAATTGGTTTGAAATTTTCTAAAGTTAATCCAAATGGTTTTAATGTTTTTAAAAACATTGCGAAATTATTTTTAATTAGTAAGAACCAACGTTTGTTTTTTCACTACTCTATGTTACGGTAAAAACGATTCTCTTAAGATAGTTTTTTGGACAAAAATAACTAGTAAAGGGAAGATAAGATTATGGAAAACGAACTGCAGAAAAAATACGGTCTTATGACCGCTATTGCAATGGTTATTGGTATTGTAATAGGCAGTGGTGTATTTTTTAAAGCCGAAAAGATTTTGGTTGCTACGGGCGGCGATCTTCCTCTGGGTATCTTGGCCTGGGGTATTGGTGGGATAATCATGATCGTTTGCGCGTATGTTTTCGCTACGATGGCGACTAAATACGAAAAAGTTAATGGAATTGTAGACTATGCTGAGGTCGCCCTCGGCAGCAAGTATAGTTATTTTGTCGGCTGGTTCATGGCGGCTATTTATTATCCAACTCTTACCTCTGTACTTGCCTGGGTTTCTGCAAGATATGCCTGTGTATTACTTGGATGGAATATCGTTGGTGGGGAAGCGATGGCTATTTCCGGCTTTTTGCTAGTTGCAATCTATGCTTTAAACGCTCTTTCTCCAAAGCTTGCCGGAAAGTTCCAGGTCTCAACCACCTTAATCAAAATTATCCCTCTAGCTCTAATGGCTGTTGTTGGAACAATTGTTGGTCTAAGAAACGGCATTTTGATTAACAATTTTACAAGCGGCGTAATCGCCAATGTAACTAGCAGCAACCCTCTGTTTACGGCTGTTGTTGCTACATCTTTTGCTTATGAAGGATGGATCATTGCTACTAGTATCAATGCCGAACTAAAGGACGCTAAGAAGAACCTGCCCCTCGCACTTACCTTTGGAACCCTGTTTGTTGCCCTTATCTATATCTTGTATTATACCGGACTTGCTGGAGCTGTTAGTAACAGCGTTATCATGAAAGGCGGCGAAGCTGGGGCAAAACTAGCGTTTTCTACGGTATTCTCCAACATGGGAGGTATCGTACTTTTCGTATTCGTTGTAATTTCCTGCTTGGGAACTTTAAATGGTCTAATGATGGGCTGTACTCGCGGTTTCTACTCTCTGGCCGCTAGGGATATGGGCCCGAAACCGGAAGTGTTTAAATGCATCGACAAAAACACTAATATGCCAACAAACTCCTCTACAATCGGTGTTCTGTTGTCCGGCTTCTGGCTGCTGTACTTCTACGGTGCAAATCTGGTACCTGTCTCGTGGTTTGGTCCGTTTAGCTTTGATAGCTCTGAACTTCCCATTGTCACGATTTACGCCATGTATATTCCTATTTTCATCATGATGATGATAAAAGAAGAATCTCTTAACTTCTTTAAACGTTTCCTTATGCCATCGCTTGCTGTATGTTCCTGTGTCTTCATGATCATAGCTGCATGCTATGCCCATGGCAAGGCAGTTATCTACTACCTTATTATTTTTTCCGTCATTATGGCAATTGGGATAATAATAAATTCTTATAAAAAATAAAGAAAGACTTTC
>JAUZPJ010000389.1 GCA_030706025.1 Bacillota bacterium
AAAGGCTCCGCTTCAACGGTCCCCATTGAAAACTATGATGCTGTAGGTTTAGTTCAAGGGCGGTTAATCGATATGGTTTTTGCTGCTGATATTGCGGAAAAGGCTGCCGGTGTCGTGGTAGAAGATATTAAAGGTCATTGCCCGCAGAATCTGATTATGATCGCCATCTTCGGAGATACGGCGTCGGTCGAAGCCGCTATCCATGAGATAAAGTACAAAATTAATGAGGCAAAAGCAGGTGAGATTCGATGATAGCTGCAAAAGTAATTGATAGTATTTGGTCCACAAGAAAAGCCGATTCCCTCATAGGACTCAAATTTACGATGGTGGAAGTTCTCGGTGGTATTGATGCCGGGCGTATCATCATAGCTGCTGACACGATTAGTGCCGGCATTGGCGAACGAGTCCTAGTCTGTACCGGCAGCTCGGCTCGCAAAATGTTGGACCGGGAGGATGTACCGATTGATGCCGTCATTGTAGGAATCATTGACGAAGACTGTAACTTTTAAAAAACAGGAGGTGTGAAACGGTTGGATCTTCTTAACATAATCAAGGATTCAGGGGTTATTGGGGCGGGAGGAGCTGGATTTCCAACTCACGCCAAACTTACTTCTAAAGCCGAGTATATATTGCTTAATGGAGCTGAATGCGAACCCCTGCTTAGAGTGGACCAGCAATTGATGGAGCTGTTTCCTGATAAAATTATCAAAGGTTTGGAAGCGGCGGGAAGATATATTGAAGCCCGCAAAGCCATCATTGGTATCAAGGGCAAGCACAAAAAAGTCATTGTTCTCTTGCGTGAAAGGATTGCTGCTCTGGGACTTTCAGATTACATGGACGTTATGGAACTTAGAGATATCTATCCTGCCGGTGACGAACAGGTTTTAGTTCATGAACTGACTCAAAGAATTGTCCCAGAAGCATCTATCCCTCTGAAAGTAGGCTGCGTGGTTATTAATTCAGAAACAGCACTGAATATATTTAATGCTATGGCCGGGAACCCTGTCACGGAAACGTATATTACGATCGCCGGAGATATTCCACAGCGCATGACCGTCAAAGTACCAGTGGGTGTATCCATTAGGGAAGTCATCAGCCAATGCGGAGTGGAAAATGTCGATGATTATGCCGTGATAGATGGCGGCCCTATGATGGGCTCCGTCATGAACAAAGTGGATGGGTATGTCACCAAAAAAAGTAAAGGCTATGTACTGCTCAAAAAGGATCACTTTCTCATCCGCAAAAAAACCGTAAGCCCCGATCGAGCAAGAGTGATAGGCAAGACAGCCTGTGAACAATGTCGCATGTGTACCGATCTGTGTCCTCGTTATCTCCTAGGACACAATATGCAACCCCATAAAGTTATGCGTGCCTTGAGCTACAATCTAGAGGACGTGAAGGAACAACAAATTGCCCAATTATGTTGTGAATGCAATGCCTGCGAATTATTCTCCTGCCCGGCTAATCTCCATCCGAAATCTGTCAATATTCTTTATAAGCATAAGCTAGCTGAACAGGGTATCAAATATCAGCCGATCCAGATGAATTTTCAAGCGAGGTCGGCTAGAGAATATCGCCTTATTCCAAGCAAACGTCTAGTTATTAAAATCGGCTTAACAGCCTTTGATAAACCGGCACCCATGACCCAGGTTGAATTTCAACCTGAATATATCCGAATCGCTTTACGACAGCACATCGGAGCACCGGCAATACCTGTTGTTGCCATAGGCGAACAGGTGAAAGCTGGGCAACTGATTGGAAAAATTCCGGACAATAGTCTTGGAGCAACCGTTCACTCCAGCTTTGATGGTACCGTACAAGAGATCAAGGATAATTCTATTGTGATAAAGGTGGGTTCATATGTATAGTGCAATTGGTATGATTGAGCTTACGAGTATTGCTAGAGGAATTTATGCCACAGATTTGATGCTTAAAACAGCCTACGTGGAAGTGGTCAGTGCAACTCCTGTCTGTCCAGGTAAATATATCGCCATTATCAAGGGAGATGTTGCCGCCGTGGAAAGCTCTATCAGCGTAGGCGTTGAAATAGCAGGCGAATATCTAGTCGATAGTTTTATCCTTGCTAATGTCCATCAGGCCATTTTTCCAGCCATCACGGCCACGACCATGCCCGATGGAATCGGGGCTCTGGGGATTATGGAATGTTTTTCCCTGGCTTCTATGATCATTTCAGCGGATGCGGTACTAAAAGCTGCTGATGTACAAGCTCTGGAACTACGTTTGGGCAGCGGGTTAGGCGGCAAAGCCTACTTCACCTTCACCGGAGATGTTGGTGCAGTGGAAGCAGGTATCGATGCTGGGAAAGCCATCGCTCTCGAAAAAGGCTTGTTAGTCGATACAGAAGTAATTCCTTCGCCGTCTGACAGACTGTGGGAATCGCTATTCTAAAATTAACAACCACAAACTTCTATACCTGTACGTATAGAAAGGAGGTGCGAACTTGAAAAAACTAGTTTCAGCAAACGAGGTAAAAGTAGCAGCAGAAAAGGGACAAAAAGTATATTACGTAGACTGCGATACCATCATTACAGCGGCAGCTAAGGATTTAGCCAAGGAACTGGGTCTGGAATTTACAACAGACTCATCTGCTGCAGGAAATCACACTTGTAAAGAAAGTGGTCTACCGAGGAAAGATAGCCGGGAAAACGAGATTGACCCAGAAATGATCTTTCAAGTGGTAAAAGCGGTATTAGCCAACAGGCTCCTGGAAAGCGTTCCTGTCCGATCCCCAGAAAACCCTTTCCGTGCAGATTGTGACCCGAAAAGTGGACTGAAAATTGT
>JAUZPJ010000039.1 GCA_030706025.1 Bacillota bacterium
CACTGCTGCCTCCCGTAGGAGTCTGGGCCGTGTCTCAGTCCCAGTGTGGCCGTTCACCCTCTCAGGCCGGCTACTGATCGTCGCCTTGGTAGGCCTTTACCCCACCAACTAGCTAATCAGACGCGGGTCCATCCATAATCGGTAGCATGTTCAGAGGCCACCTTTCCTTAAAGCTCGATGCCAAGCAATAAGATTATCCGGTATTAGCCCTCGTTTCCAAGGGTTGTCCCGGCTTTATGGGTAGGTTACCCACGCGTTACTCACCCGTCCGCCACTATCTAATACTTAACACTCAACGTTCAGCTCTCAAGTATGTTGGTACTTATTAATGCGTGGAGCGCTCATGCTTCGCGCTCTCGCTGTCCTCAACTTTACGGAACACTCAGTGTTAAGCATTAGACCGTTCGACTTGCATGTGTTAGGCACGCCGCCAGCGTTCGTCCTGAGCCAGGATCAAACTCTCCAAAAAAGTTATTTCACTTCTTGGTAGAAGATGATGACTTGCTCATGATTCTTTTTGAAACTCTTGCGAGTTTCCTCATTGGCTGTCCTTGTTGTTTAGTTTTCAAAGACCAAGTCTTGAACAAATGCCCAAGATTAGTACCGTCCGAAATGCTTCGGTACAGTTTCACTGGCTAATTTTCTTTATTGCCGAGCGACAAATAATACTATACCATAACGATGGCATTTCCTTCAATAACCCTGAGGTGCTCTGATACTATAATTTTGTTCATAATTCTCGTTTAAACACAGGATATCAACTATTATCTCATATAACCAAAATATTTATTCGCCTAGGCCATATTTAAAACATAATCTCTAACCAACTACCTAAAAAACAAAAAGCTGACCCAAAAATGCTTTCGAATCAGCCTTTTGCCCCAATAATACTTAATTTTCTCTAGAGCTACTCTAACCTTCTATCTCTTCATCTTGAGCGCTCTCATCTCGAGGACGCATTGTCGGAAAGAGAATGACATCCCGAATCGAGGCGCAATCCGTTAAAAACATAACTAAACGGTCAATACCGATTCCTAGTCCACCTGTTGGCGGAAGACCATATTCAAGGGCTTGAACGAAATCCTCATCCAAGACATGTGCCTCATCATCCCCTTTAGCCCGTTCCGCAGCCTGTGCTTCAAAACGTTGCCTCTGATCAATAGGATCGTTTAACTCTGAAAAAGCATTAGCAAGTTCCCGCCCATATATAAACGCTTCAAAACGATCCGTATATTCCGGATGCTCAGCGTTACGCTTAGCCAAGGGAGAAATCTCTACAGGATGTCCAGTTATAAAAGTTGGTTGGATCAAATTGGGTTCAACGAATTCCTCAAAAAACTCATTAATAATTTTACCACGAGAAGCATCTGCTTCGACATGTAGTCCTTTCTCTTGAGCAACTTGACGGGCCTGTTCATCCGTTAAAACGTTCCGGAAGTCTACTCCTGAATACTCTAGAATGCCATCTAACATTGGGAGCCGTCGCCAAGGAGTTTCGAATTGAAGGGATTGTCCCTGATAAATAATCTCTGTGGTACCATGTATTTTCTGTACGATCTGGGCAATCATCTCTTCTGTTAATTCCATAATATCTTCAACGTTCGCGTAAGCTTGGTAAAGCTCCATCATAGTGAACTCAGGATTATGTTTAATTGAAATTCCTTCGTTTCGAAAAGTTCTACCGATTTCGAAGACCTTCTCAAATCCTCCTACTATAAGACGTTTTAAGGGCAGTTCGAGAGCAATCCGTAAATATAGATCTATATCAAGGGTATTGTGATGCGTGGTGAACGGACGTGCAGCCGCTCCACCTGGAATCGTATGAAGTGTCGGAGTCTCCACTTCGAGAAATCCTCGCTCCTCAAGAAACTCTCTCATGCACCGAATAATTTTGCTGCGTGTTACAAACACTTGGCGAACATCCGGGTTCATCACTAAATCCAAATAACGTTGACGATAACGTGTTTCCACATTCGTCAGACCATGAAACTTTTCTGGAAGAGGGCGCATCGCCTTAGAAAGCAGTTTTACTTTAAGTGCATGAATAGATACTTCTCCTCGTTTTGTTCGAAAAACTTTTCCTTCTACTCCGATAATATCTCCAACATCGAATTTCGTAATTAAGTCAAATAAGGTTTGACCTAATTCATCCATTCGAATATAAATTTGAATACGTCCACTAAAGTCCTGAATATGTGTAAAAATAACTTTTCCCTGATCACGCTTGCTCATAATTCGGCCAGCCACACTTACTTCCTGACCTTCTATTTCTTCAAACCTCTCTAGAATGTCAAGTGCTTTATGTGTACGCACATAGCGATCGGCATAGGGTTCAATACCTGCCTGGCGTAAGAGTTCAAGCTTGTCCAGCCGAATTCGCCAGAGGTCATTGGGATTATCCATTTGTTAATTCCTCCATTATATATTCTTATCTTATCAATTTTACCAAACTTTGACGCTACTAAACAAGGCAAATTAAAAATAGCCTCATTTTCATTGGATCATAGGATCTTTAAGTAAATTCTTCCATTCTTTGGAGTGCTTAATCTAATAAACAAAGTGCAGCATCTATACTAGGTTAACCCCATTACAGAAACACTGCACTCTAATAAACACATTTTTAATACCTAATTCATCGGCAACTCAATAACAAGATTGTCTTAAGTTCATAGTTCTATTTAATATCTAGAATTTGATAGTGTAAAATACCCGCTGGAACACTAACTTCGACTATAGACCCTTTAGCCTGACCTAGAACTGCTTTACCGACTGGCGATTCATTCGAAATTTTGTTCGTACCTGGATCTGCTTCAGCCGAACCCACTATATAGTATTCTTCCTCATCTCCAAAATCTATGTCTTTCAGGCGAACTTTGGCACCTAAGGCCACAACATCAGTTCCTTCAACGTCATCAATCACTCGTGCGTTTCTAAGCATTTTCTCCAGAGTAATAATCCGACCTTCTATAAAGGCCTGATCGTTCTTTGCATCATCGTACTCGGAGTTTTCACTTATATCTCCAAAGTCAATGGCCTGCTTAATACGCAAAGCAACTTCCCGCCGCTTTACAGTCTTAGATAGTTCTAACTCCTCCTCAAGCTTTTTGAGGCCTTCCAAAGTTAGAATAACTTCCTTTTCAGCCATAGTTTTCTCGCTCCCTTTTCTCGTCCTACGCATTGCGCATTTAATCGCGTCGCACGCCTTATAAAAGCCTTGTATGCGTACTCCCTTTAAATCTAGGAACTCCTTGCTTATTCCTTAAATACATTACTCGTTATTATAAGGACCATGCAAAATATTGTCAAGGATACTGCTTTTCCCCCATCCGAGTAACGCCATCATATCTTCCCTCTTTTCGACATAAACTATTCTCCGATTCGAAGAATTCGACTAAAGACCGCACGCATTTCATCCGGGGATCTTGTTTGCATAATTTCATCTCTAAGCTGGGCAGCATTCCTAACCCCTTTAATATACCAAACTGCATGTTTGCGCATTTCGTTAAGACCGATACGCTCACCCTTATAGCGCAATACCCGCTCAAAATGCTGCATAGCAACCAAGAATCGTTCGTCAATAGACGGCTCAGACATCACTGTGCCATACCTTAAATAATGCTGAGTACGCGGAATGAGCCATGGGTTTCCAAGTGCACCTCGTCCAATCATCACCCCGTCACATCCCGTTTGCTCGATCATTCTGCCAGCATCTTCAGGTTTTGCAACGTCCCCATTTCCAACAACAGGAATTCTGACCGCTTGCTTAACTCGTCGAATCCAATCCCAATCAGCATACCCTGAGTAAAATTGTTCCCGAGTTCGTCCGTGAACTGTTAGCATTTGAACCCCTACAGACTCTAGAAGTTTCGCCAGTTCGATCGCCACAATTGTATCATCGCTCCAACCAAGGCGCATTTTTACTGTCACAGGTACATTAACAGCCTGTACAACAGCTGAAGCAATGGATTTGGCGCGGGGAAGATCCTTAAGCAGAGCCGAACCTTCATCATTCTTTACAATTTTCGGTGCAGGGCATCCCATATTTATATCAATGATATTGGCTTTACATTCTACTGCTAATAGTGCCGCACGAGCCATCGTCTCGGGGTCTGAGCCAAAGAGCTGAACAATCCTTGGTTCAGCTTCCCCAGTTAAATCCAGCATATTCAATGTCCTTGAATTTTGATAGTTCAACGCTTTATCACTGATCATTTCGGTCCAAACATAATTCCCACCGACAGCGCGGACTGTTTCCCGAAATGCTTTATCCGTCACTCCTGCTAAAGGCGCCAAAAATACCGGAACCTCAAGTTCATATTGTCCTAATTTCATGTCAAATCCTCTTACTAGCTATTTCCGGTTACGTTCATAGATCAACAAAAGTCCCTCAAGAGTTAAGAATGAATCCACCGTATCGATCGTTACAGATTCTTGAGAAATCAATTTAGCTAAACCACCTGTGGCAATGACTTTAGTCTCTGCACCTATTTCCTCTTTCATACGCCTTACAATTCCGTCGACTTGACCCGTAAACCCATAGTAAATTCCGGATTGCATTCCTGCGACCGTATTCTTAGCGATTACTGATGAAGGTTTAACCACCTCAATCCGCGGTAACTTCGAGGCCCTCTGAAACAGGGCTTCTGTTGAGATCCCGATTCCCGGTGCGATTGCCCCGCCGAGGTACTCTCCACTTCTCGAAACAACACAGAAAGTTGTAGCTGTTCCAAAATCCACAATGATAAGCGGTCCTCCATATTTAGCATATGCGGCGACGGCATTTACAATTCGGTCAGCCCCGACCTCTCTAGGGTTATCATAGATAATAGGCATTCCGGTTTTAACACCAGGCCCGACAACAAGAGGTTCAACACTGAAGTATTTTCGTGCAAGTGATTCTAAGGTTGGCATTACCGGAGGAACTACCGAGGAAATAACAACTGCACTGATTTCTCGAAACGCCAAACCACTAAAATCAAATAAATTCTTAATGACCACTGCATATTCATCCACAGTTCGGGATTTATCTGTCGACACCCTCCAATGATGGGTTAGAGTCCTCTCATCATAAACTCCTAACACGATGTTTGTGTTACCCACATCAAATAAAAGAATCATAGTAATTAACGCTCCTTTTGGCCAAGTAAGCGACCCTTAGGGGGCTTGACGCCGTCGAACCACTTCCTGTCCGACCCAGACGGCGACCCCGGCCTTAATAAGATCACCCAAAATAAAGGGAACAAAGCCAATCATCATAACACCAGCGACACTTGTCGGGCGGTGCAAAACCCAGGATAAAATTATATAGAGATAGCTTAACCCAACCAAATATAAGGTGACAAGTCCAGCAAAGACGCCAGAAATCGCCCGCCAAAGACTTCCTTCACGATACACTTTCCCTACAACATAAGCAGCAACGACATAACCTAAAAGAAAACCAAACGTTGGCTTAAGAATGTATCCAAATCCGCCGAACGGAGCGGATGAAAAAACTGGTAGACCAAAGAGCCCCAAAACCAAATAGACAACCATAGCCATTGCGGCATACTCTGCTCCAAGAATAATACCTGAAATGAAGACTAACACGGGCAAAACACTAAAAGGGACCAACGCCGGTGAAACCCAATGGAGTAACATCCCTGATAAACACATCAATGCCGCCATAACAGAGGTCATGGCCAAATTCCTTGTTTTCATAACAAGTCTCCTCCCTATTGTAAACTACATTAATATATTCAAGTTTACAATAAAACAGGGTCTCTTGCAATAAATAATATTCTACATGGGAGCCTAGGTCGATAATTCAAACGCAATTCCTAGCTTAGAAATACTTGCCTACACAGGAACGGAGTTGTACCTCTCCTGCAGTAAAACATTTTTCTCCTTCCTCAGTTTCAAGAATCAATTCCCCATCAACTGATATTCCTCTAAAAACTCCCAGAAACACTTGCTCTCCTCGGAGAACTCTTACATTCTCGCCTAAACCAAGAGCCCTTTGCGTCCAATTGAGCCTCAACTCCTCGAATGCCTTGTTTTCAAGAGCCTTTACCTGATTCTCTAAATGCCTCAAGATCCCTGCAGCCAAGACATTGAGATCCACTTCATGCCCTAATATTTCCAGGAGAGTCGTGGCATTCAATGCAGAATCTAATTGTTCACGAGGAAAATTGGCATTTATCCCGATCCCTAAAATTAATGTTTGAATGGCATTCCATTCCCCGACAACTTCTCCAAGAATTCCAGCAATTTTTTCTCCCTTATAAATAAGGTCATTTGGCCACTTAATACCGATACGCAACAGAAAATGCTCCTCCAACGCATCAACGATGGCAACACTGGCAGCTAAAGTCAATTTCGAAGCGTCGGCAAGAGACAAATTCGGCTTTAGTACCACGGACATCCAAAGGCCACCGCTTGGAGATTCCCATTGGCGTTGTAATCGACCGCGTCCCGCACTTTGGCGCTTCGCTAAGACAATTTGACCGTGTACGCCTCCCTTACGAGAAAGCTCTTTAGCCCGTACATTTGTGGATAACAACTCATCTTCAAGATCTATCTCATTGCCTAAGGATGTTGTAGTCAACGCTCGCTTTAAAGCCCACTCATTTAAAGAAAGAGGCGTTCTTATTAAGCGGTAACCATTCTTTGTTTGGCCCTCAATCTCAAATCCTTCTTCCTTTAGAACCTTGATCTGTTTCCAGACGGCAGCCCTGGTGACATGCAATTGTTGGCTAATCCTTTCCCCAGACACAAAGTCTTCGGAGTTCACGGCGAGGAGATCAAGGATATCATAACGTACCATTTAGATCCCTCTTTCATATTAACTATTTAACAATATCTAGTTGAGTAACTTACATTAAGATTTTTGTCCATGGATCTCTTCCAAGGCGATCTTTGTTGGCTTATTTTCTGCATCGACAAAGACAACTTTAGGATTATACTTATGAGCTTCCTCATCAGTAAGCATAGCATATGAAATAATAATAACTTGGTCCCCAACTTGTACCTGACGGGCTGCTGCACCATTAAGACAGATCACACCAGAGTTTCGAACACCTGGAATGACGTAAGTTTCAAACCGCGCTCCATTGTTGTTATTTACGATCTGAACCTTCTCATTGGGCAAAATATCCGCTGCTTCCATCAGTTCTGTATCAATCGTGACACTGCCAACATATTGAAGATTAGCCTCTGTTACAATCGCTCTATGAATCTTAGATTTCATCATCGTTCTAAACATGACGTTCAACCTCCACCACTTTGTTGTCAATTAAGCGAGTTGAACCAAATCGAACTGCTAGGGCAATAAGCACCGGGCTTTTAATGTCTGCTATTTCAGATAAGTCCTCTGCATCCCGAACTTCAACATAATCAATATCGCCCTGACTCTCTTGGGTAATTCTTTCCCTTAAGCGAGTTTCAAGTTTTCGAGCTGATCGTTCTCCAGCTTGTATAATTTCCTCCGCCTCATTAAGACTCCGCGACAAGATCAAAGCTTCCTGCCGCTGCTCCGGAGTTAAAAAAACATTGCGCGAGCTTAAAGCCAATCCATCCTCTTCGCGAACAATTGGAACGGGGCAAATCTTAATCGGAAGATTCAAATCACTCACCATCCGACGAATAACTAGATATTGCTGATAATCCTTCTGCCCGAAGAAGGCCAAATCTGGTTGCACGATATGAAATAACTTGCTTACTACGGTAGTTACTCCACGAAAATGGCCGGGACGAGCGGCCCCGCAAAGCATCGAGTCTAACTGACCCACCTCGACATAGGTAACTATGGGTCGAGGATACATTTCCTCAGTGGTTGGATGAAAGAGCAGATCAACCCCCGATTCCTCCACCAAACTTGCATCACGCTCCAAATCCCTTGGATAACGTGAATAATCCTCATTTGGACCAAATTGTAAGGGGTTAACGAAAATACTCACCACTACAAAGGCGCCAGTTTGTTTTGCCCGCTCAATTAATGTTAGATGCCCTCGATGCAAATACCCCATAGTAGGAACTAGGGCAATTACACGTCCTTGATTTTTCTCCTGGGCAATCATTTCGCGCAACTCAGAAATATGGGAAGTTCTTTTCACGTAGATCTCCACCCTTCTATTAAAATTGGACTTATTTTGTCTCCACACTTGATGCATCTAACTCTCTAGTAACGATTTCAAACGTTTTAACTCCTCCGGCGGATAGGTTAACCCCTGTAAAGTCTTCTTATCGATTCCTAATTCTAAAGCTTTCAGTCCCAGGGCCTGATAAATCTCCACTAGCCTAGTGGGCATATGGTCCAAATGACCTTGTACGACTTGAGCATCTCCGCGTGCAATTGGACCAGTTAAGGCCTGGGATAGTCCTACCTGTTCCAAATTGTAAAGGGACCCTCTCATTAGAGGCAATAAAGAAGCTACTGCTTCCTCCCCTTGAATCCCCGCCTCTCCAAAAAGCTCTACGGCCAAAGCAGCAAGCACAACCAAATAATTTGAGGCAACAACAGCGCCCGCATGATAAAGTGACTTCTGAGTTGCTAGAATATGATGTGGGATTCCGCCTAAATCGTGAACAATCCTCTCACCCAGTTCCTCATTGTCCCCTTCAATACCAAAGTGCGTTCCGGGAAGAATCGCTAAAGCCTTCTCTACACTCGCAAACGCTTGAAGAGGGTGTAATGACAAACACCGTATGGGTAAATTCTCCTGAACGAGTAAAACTTTAGAAGGAAGTGAACCTGAACAGTGAATCCATACTTGTCCAGGCTTGATAAGTCCATTTGCGTTCAGATCTTCAGCCACAGTTCGAATCATACCGTCCTGTGTTGTAATAAACAAACAATCCACAGCGGGAACAAGTACGTCTAAAGCGAGATGGTCCCTATCTAAATAAGCACGAAACCGCTCGTACGAATGACGACTTCGAGTATGTACTCCAATGCATTCGTGCCCTGCTTCCTCTAACCGCACAGCTAAGGCCGTACCTACAATTCCGGCTCCGATAATACCAAATTTCATTTACGCACCTCCTTTACTATTCACACCTCAACTATACAAAGTATCCTTCAAACGCACTGCGTGTCCCCTCTTAACAAAAAATACCTTCACTGAGAGTGAAGGTATTTCCTACTTACTCTCCGTCTCGGTCATCTAGATCCAAGCGGTCATATTCCGTATCCATCTTTAGTTCACTAGTTTCCCATCCATTGGTCTTTTGAACTCTAATTCGAATAAATCAGTCAGTCACCCAAACAGTACAACTCTTACGATATCGTCTGTTAATTGGATTTCCCGCTGCGTTCCTAGATTTCAAGAAGTCGAACCTTTCCTTCTCCAGATACCTCATTAATTGATCTCCCCGAGGGCAGTACCAGTTTCGGTGCGATCTCTCGCAAAGGAGCAAGCACAAAGGCCCGCTCTTCTAGATAAGGATGAGGCAACATTAATTCTGCCGTCTTACTTACTCTATTATCATAAATTAGGAGATCAATGTCAATTGTTCTCGAGCCCCAATGTTCTTTGCGTTCTCGACCAAGTTGATGTTCAATCTCCTGACAAACATGAAGCAACTCCAGCGGCTCAAGTGTTGTCTCAACTTCAATAACTTGATTCCAGTATAAAGGTTGGTCTATTACCCCCCATGGCTCGGTTTCATAAATCCTCGACGTGGTACAAATTGATATCGTTGGACTTGCCAAAGCTGAGATAGCCTCTCTAAGATAGTAGGCACGATCTCCCAAATTACTCCCCAAGCCTAAAAATGCCCTCATTTACTCTCTCCTGCCTCACGCCAAATCTCCACCGATACATCTCGGAAAATCCCAGGAATCGGAGCTTGAGGTTTATGCACCTCTACACGTACAGACGCACATGAAAACTGTCCTAAGACCCGTTGGGCAATATCTTCTGCCAAGTGTTCTATTAGTTGATGCCTATCCCCAGTTACACAAGCCTCAATAACCTGGTATACCTCTCCATAATGAATTGTATCCTTAACTTGGTCCGTAGAACCCGCTTGCCGCAAATCACAATACAAATCCATGTCAATCAGGAACTTTTGGCCCAAAATCCCTTCTTCAGGCATAACTCCGTGATAAGCATAAAACTCCAGACCCCGTAGGTGAATAACATCATGCGCCGACATAGTTAACACCTCTCTGTCTCCTCATAATAGCATCTGCCATTAGCACTGCCCTGCGATTGGCTTGGACATCGTGAACACGGATAATATCCATCCCAGCCGCTACTCCAAGAACACTAGTCGCCACAGTAGCCTCTACACGTTGATCAACCGGTAAATTTAACGTATTTCCAATCATTGATTTGCGTGATGTCGCTAAAAGTATTGGATGCCCAAGTGTCTTAAACTCCGCCAACCGAGCCATCACTTCAAGATTTTGCTCCGTCGTTTTGCCGAATCCAATTCCCGGATCAAGAACAATCTGATCGCCGGACAAACCATGAGCTTCTGCTAATTCAATGCTATATCTTAAAAAGGCTAATATATCTCCCATGAGATGATGGTAGTTGGTCCCATTTTGGTTATGCATTACAATCACAGGGGCTTGGTAATGTCCAACTACCCTAGCCATTTCCGGGTCTTTCTGCAATCCCCAAATGTCGTTAATAATATGGGCTCCCGCTTCAAGAGCTTTAGCCGCAACGCCTGCCTTATAGGTATCGATTGAAACAGGTACATTGACACGCTCTACAAGTGCCTTTAGAACTGGTTCAAGACGATGCCATTCTTCTTCAACGCTCACACTCTCATGATTTGGACGAGTTGACTCTGCACCAAGGTCTAAAATATCAACACCTTCTTCAACCATACGCTCGGCCTGTCGAATGGCATCATCAAGATTAAAATATTTTCCTCCATCCGAGAATGAATCGGGCGTTACATTCAAAATTCCCATAATCAGAGTCCGTTCCCCAAGTTTTAGTTCCCTGCCTCTACAATTTAAAATACGGGTTTTAGGAGGTTCCAGAAACGACAGTAACTGTTTAAGGTCATGACCAACCTTCTTTAGCCCAAAGGGTTGGGCTAAAACCTTATTCGCCAAGTGCTCCAGTTGACGAACTGTACCCAGCAACATAATATCCGTAGCATCCACATTATGAGTTATCACATCACGATGTACAGCTGCATCACCACCGACAGATAACATCTCCTGTTTTAGGATATGAGCCACTCGTAAAGGGACTTGCTCTAATTTTATGCCACGTCCAATTCCCTTCCCAGCCATAAGCCCAACCCCTGCAACATCAGAACCAATCACAGTTAAGCTTTTTTTAGCTTCTGCTACATTATCGAGTGTAACCCACCTCATGCCATACGACTCCACCTGTTGTTCCTCCCCTAGTACATAATTTGTCTCATAGTCTGATTAAATTTATAACAATGTAGTTGTGCTGTACAATGACGGCAATCACGTGACCAATCGTCTGCTCGGGATAACGCTTCTCCCAGTAGAGTTAAACCATCCTCTTGATGCCTGCGGTGTTCGCGAATCCCCTGTAATATAACTTGAATTTCAGCTGAACTAAAACCACATGTCTCCAACAAGGGTACTGCCAGTCTTGCACTAACCTCCGCGTGGTCTTCCCCAGTTTCATATTCTACCCACCGTCCAATATCGTGGAGAAAAGCGGCTGCATATACCACCTCTTTGGGGAGGATTACCTCTCCCTTTTCCAGGATAAACGAATAAGCTATGCGTGCAACATTTAAACCATGTTCAAAACCATGTTTACAAAAACGTCGTTCCTTCTCCAAGCCCTCAATCTTTTCCATATAGTGATTATAATCTTCATGATCTAATAGCTGATTGACGCGAGCCATTTTATTATTTATAGCGTCCCACTCCTAACATCTTATCACGCCTATATAATCAACGAGATTGAATTAGGGATTCTCCGGTTTAGCGAACTTAAAACTATATGCCCCTTTGTAGGATGGAATACGCAATGTTTTTTTGGTAATGCTGACCGTTATGCCGTTCTGTTTAAGACCTGGAGCTTCAAGTTTAGAGAAATAATCCAATAGGGTATCCTGATCGCCAATAACATCTAATTCATAAGGAATTCCTTCCGTACGATTAATTGGAACTTGGTTAACTAAAACTGTAGAACTTCCACTCAATACTATGGCAGTTGAGCCAACAACCCGTTGTCCATTTATTGCAATAGCTTCAGCTTCGGCAAACTTTAGGGTATTAATCATCCTAGCAATATCTTCCGTGCTGAGTGGGAAAATAACCTTATTATTTCGGTCGTCGATGCTAATCTGAATTCCCGGTCCTTCAACCGCTTGCGTCCCTTCCAGCATCTGAAGTTGTTTCAGTTGCGTTAAAAGTTGGGGGTCTGTTCCTACTCTTTTCCGGGCCGCGTCCAGTTTCTCCACCAAGACACGGTGATTTTCTTGAAGTTTAGCATTTTCAGCCTGCGAATTTGACAGCACCGATTTCATTTGATTCATACGTTCTGAACTAATTTGTTCCGCAGCTGAAACATTCTTTTGAGTTTGGGCCTGAAGAGATATTAGAAAACCAAGGGCAATGGCCACCATGCTAACAGGCAGGGCTAAGCTTCTTTTCCAATGTTGCATTAGGTCCCCTCCTTTACTGGCTCAGCATAACGATAATTGCGTAATTTTCCTGCTGGGATCATTACTTTTTCCTTAATCTCTAGTTTGCGTGTAATTCCGCTTTGCTCCTGGAGATCGCCAAGTTTAAACCACCCGTAAAAGTTAAGGGCAGCTGATAAATTATTGGTATCCCCAATGGCCTCAATCACATAGGGCGGCATTTGGCGGGTGCCATTAATTTGGATATAGGACCCTCCACAAAATACTTCCGTATTTGACGTCACACGCTGACCATTTACGGCGACCGCTTCCGCTCCGCCATTCCACAGTGCGTTATAGATTTGGCGAATATATTGTTCATGAATAACAAAAAGCATAGGGTCCTCTTGCTCTTGCACAGTACGCTTCGAATCATCCAGTGTGATCCGCACGCCGGGCCCGGAAACTGCAATCACTCCAGCATTCATTTGTGCCTCCCGAAGTTGCTGATTAGCGACCGACGATGCATTTTGGCCTTGCTCATATTTATTTAATTCCTGTTGTAGCCTCTCATTGTCGGCAGCAATTTGCTGATTTTCTTGTTCCGTCTGTATCAGGCTCGGCACAGCCGTTTCTGTCGCTGGACTGCCCGCAACACCATGTGCTCTCAGAAGAATAATAAAAAGAAATCCAATCAATATAGAACCTAACCCTAGTAACCACCGTTCCGTTTTTTCCAACTGCATATATCACACC
>JAUZPJ010000390.1 GCA_030706025.1 Bacillota bacterium
AAGACCATTTCAGACATGAGAAATAATCTCGAGGATTCCTTAACTTTCGAAAAAGTGACCTTTTCGGGCTGCATTAACGAAGTATCGACGGCGCTTAAGGGATTGGGAAGAAAAAAGATTATTATTACCGGAATGGAAACCCATGTCTGCGTATTTCAAACGGTAAGGGATTTACTTACTCAGGGTTATCAGGTTTTCGTTGTAGGAGATGCAGTGTGTTCACGAACCAAGGGGAATTATTTAAACGGGTTATCCCTTATGTCTTCTATGGGAGCAGTAGTTACTAATACAGAAACAGTCTTCTTTGATTTGATGAAGCAAGCGGGCACTCCACTGTTCAGAGAGCTTTCTAAACTGATAAAATAGAATGCAAAAGAAATCAAAGCTCGTACGTAAGCCAAGAACAAGGCCTCTCTTCAATACTGGTACCCGCCCCCATAAATCAAAGAAAGACTATACTCGAAAAAACAAACATAAGGAAACTCCTACTGATGATGCAGAGTAATAAGGTTGACACAATGTCTAAAGATTCAGTCGCTCGTTCAGAGAGCAGGAGGTTATGTCCCAATTATAAAAAGATAACTCAAAGCAATAGACGACTATACCGGAAGTTACAGCCAGATCGTTTGGACGGTTTGGCTTTTTGTTCTTTTCATATTATTCGAGATGTAAACAACTACTTGCAGCTTCTGTTATTATTTGAACCCAATGGAGAAGTTCCAAAAGAAGAATTTTATTTAACCCAGCATAATCTGTATCAAGATCTAATCTGTCGTGAATTTGTACAATTAACTCATTCGTTTCCGAGCAGATAGATGGAGCGACCGACGGGTTTGTTTCCGTGATTAAAGAGAGTAGATGATAACTTTGCGAAGATAGTTTAGTCAAGTCGCGTTGAAGTTCTTTCGAAAAGGGTCTAGCCCACCCTTTCCCGAATGTGAGAATTTGTTCAACTGCAAAACTCATTCGTTCCAAGCGATTGACCGGTTCTACATAAATTAGACGGAAGGCCTCATCTGTTTTTCCCCATAGATGTTCCTTACGAGAGAGCGTGACTAATTTTTTGGCTCGTTTAATCACGTCTTCAAAGTCTTGTATGGCTTCTTTATCAACAGATTTCCCGGGCTCAAGTACCGTACGGAAGGCTTGGCGGTATAGTTTAATCACTTGATCTCTTGCCTCATCAAAGGTATCTTCTACTTCATCTCTGTATTTCGGTGGGGCCACCAGCCAGTTCACTAAAAAGGCGATAATAATACCCAGAGCTGTATCAACCAAGCGGTTAACGGCATAATTTAAGGGATTACCTTCTAAATTCAAAGTAATGGCAATAAACATCACGCTTGACGTATTCATCGCTTCATGCCATCGCATAAACTTCAAAATGACAAATGTCACGACGACTCCGAATCCAATCCATATCGGATTATTGACGGATACCAAAGCAAAGAGATAACCGGTAATTGCACCAACTAATGTGCCCTTTAATCGATTAATCCCTTGTGTATAAGAATCAGCCATTGTCGCTTGCAAGGCAATTACAGAAGCAATAGCTGAGTAGAATGGATATTCTAGATGCAGTAAATGGGCAATAAACACACATAGAGTAACAGCTATACCGGTTTTAATGATTCTCCAACCGAACCTCATTTGCTTTCCCCCTAAACATAAAGGTGGCAATAGGTATCGTTATACATCCTATTACCACCTTACAAAAGACCTAGTTTATTATGGGTGATCCCACATTTTTTATTCAGCTAGACATATTGGTCTGGATGCATTGAACGCAGGCGGATGCCTAACGTTAGAACATTTAAGGACAGTCACCATGTAGTTCTGAGTGTTGGAGACGAGGGTATGGGAATACCACCTTTTTTCATTCGATTTAATTGTTGAGAATCTATGGATGGTTAGCAAATAAGTAAAAAGGTTAAGAGCAAGTATTACCATTATTTCGGTACACTTGCTCTTGTTGTTTTACATTAGAATTTCACAAGTTGAGAATAGATGAATCCTTATTTGAATATAATGGAATTGACAGCTCAACAGAAACAACTTATAATGTCAATCAAAGTTGTGGGCTTTCTTCTTGCTTTGAGCATTGACTTCACTGATAAGCCATAATAAGGCAATGTATAAAGGCTTTTAATGTGTTAGGAGGCTAATAGCTTATGAAAAGAAGGCGAATTCTATTAACATTTATGATACTATTTAGTTCGCTTACAACCATTGGAGTACATCCTGTTGCCAATGATAATCTGCAGCAAACCACCAGAATTGATATCGAAGAGAACAAATCAGACTTAACCAAAATGGACCTTGTAAAATTGGCTGCAGTACGCGATGCCCAAAGTAAGCAAACAATGCAGGTATCTCGAGGTTCTGCTCCTGAAAAGAAACTTATCGGTGAATTTAAATTAAGCTTCTATACCCCTAGTCCCGATGAGACGGATGACAGTCCTCTCATTACTGCCACTGGGGCCCGAGTAAAGCCGGGTATTACGGTAGCTGTTGACCCTCGTTACTGGAAAATGGGTACGAAGTTCTATATCGAAGGATACGGTTACGTCATTGCCGAAGATACCGGGTCCATGATAAAAGGACCTAACGTTATGGATGTTTGTGTGGAAACAAAGGATCAAGCCTTTAAAAATGGTATTCAGTTTCGTAAAGTATGGGTTGTAAAAGCGTAAAAAAGATCACTAACTGAAAAAAAGAAAAGGACTGTGGCTCTTTAGCGAGCACGGTCCTTTTTCATTATGTTAGCCTGTACATATTTGAACGAAGTAATA
>JAUZPJ010000391.1 GCA_030706025.1 Bacillota bacterium
ATTTAAATATTTCAGTAATATATTAGGCACTCTTCCCGCATAGACCGGAACTCCTAAAATGACAACGTCTCCCTTTGCAAAGGACACTGGGGCTTCTCTAAATCCCGGTAATGTAAAATTGATAGCATTTACGGATGTTTTCCCGTTAATGTTTTCTGAAATGTTCTTTGCAATTTCTGATACTACTTTTTTTGTGGTACCAGTCGGACTAAAATACATTGAGTAAATTTTCATATTCATAATAAGGCCTCCTACAACCTATATGTAGAAAATATCTATATTACCTTCAACATTTCTCTACTTATTGTCATTTTCCTTCTTCATTCAAAATTTATCCATTTCAATCATCCTTAGAACGCAATACAATATGGGCGATTTAAACTTAGATGGGCAAATAAAAATCCCGTAAAGTCAATTTCTAAACGAGATCTATTCCCCCAACACTTGGGCAAGTATGTTCCGTTCATCTCTTCTAAAGTCTCTTGTCAGCGTTTATTACTTCTCTTCTGCTACTTTCCCTAATAGAATCTATAATAGTATTAATAGAACGGGGGTTAACAATGCTTGACTTTAGTGCTCTTGAGGAAAAATGCCCAAAGTGTAACGGTAAAGGTGGGATTGAAAACGGCACTTGGTATCATAACTGGATTATGCGAAATTCAAAGTGTCACGTTTGGGATACGAAGGATAAACCAAAAGATCAGGCTCCTCAGGATCAACCAGGTGAATGTATGTACTCTTTTTGTGAAAATTGTAATGGTAGGGGCAAAATACTTACTACTGAAGGAAAACGACTCATTGAAATTGTGAGATTTTGGATGAATTCCAACTACTAAATGATCTGACAATGAGTATTGATATTTTGAGAAAGGTTTTACATTAATATATTGAAGTTTATGTTACTTAAGTTATAGAAGGACTCTAATATTATTAAAGAGCTAGGGTACTCATAGAATTTTATGAATACCCTAGCTCTTACTGTGGTTTTAATATTCATTCCTAAAGTAAGGCTGATTTTTTCAAAGCTCCATAAACACTCTTCGTGAGTATGCCTGCAACAATTGTTCCGACGAGGGCTGTTATGGCTGAACTCAAAAGTGCGATTTTCCAGTCTAAATGAATGACATAAATCAAGCCTGCCATTACGCAAAGGTTGCCAGTAACGTTACAACCAATCTGCCCCAGGATATGGTGGCTTAATTTCTCCATGGAAAATTTCATGGTGATTAATGAGTATACAATGGATCCAATCGTGTTAGCGAAGATGAAGAAAAAGGCCAGTGGTGAATAGGCTGTTGCCATTGCTACTATTGCTTCTACTAATCCGGCAATAATACCAGCCGGTTGTTTGTACATCAAAACGATGAGCCCTGTAAAGAATGCCCAGCATGTGCCATTAAGTAGTAATAGGGTAGGATCCAAAACTGCGTCGATACGTCCTGTTACCTGCTCCATAATTACGAATACAATCCCTATGATGACGGCGCCTACAAGTGCTTTGGTATCAGTTCTGAATAACTTTTCTTTCATTTTTTCTCTCCTCCTAAAAAATTATGGTAATTATATTAATGGTAATATCCTGCTTGCAAGGCTGATGATGATTACCAATAACATCGCTGTAATTAAAGCAATATCGTAATGCTTAATCGTTAAAACAGAAGAAAAAGTTCGGTTTTTACTCCGTCCATACCCTCTTAACTCCATGGCCAGGGCAGTTTCTGTTGAGCGTCTGACCGCACGATATAAAAAGGGCAAGAACGTTGGAATAATGCTTTTGAGATTGTCCCATACACTTTCCATTTTAAGGCCCCTGGTACGTTGGCTATCCATAATGGATATGTATTCAGCTTTCATGAGAGGGAGGAAGCGGACGCTCAGTCCTGCCAGCATAGCATAGCGGTATGGGATCTGGAATTTCATGAGCATGAGGGTAAATTCTTGGGGTGTGGCTGAGGTGAAAAATTGCATACTTGAAAAGAAAATAAGGGTTGCCTTTAGAATTCCGGTGATCGCCAGTGGTATTGCTTCACTGTAGATTTTAAGGATTCCCCATTGATAGATTAGAACCCCTTCCCGGCAGAAGATCAGCTGAACGATCAGTATCTGAAGTCCTAATAGCAACAGAATCGTAATCATGACCTTATACTGTTTCAAGGAACGGGTTAAGATAAGAGAGGCCATAACGCATACCAATAAAACGAGACCCAATTGAACAGCGGTTCTACAGCTCAATGAAAAATAGATCATCAGAGCATACCAGACAAGCTTTGTCCTGGGATCAAGCTTAGAAAGTGCCATTTTAAACCTCCCTGAATGAAATAATATTATGGAAATCCAGGCCAATTGCGTTAAGGGTATCGAGATACTCTTCGAGATTTCTTGTCGAAATATCTAGTTGAATCCGATGTTCATGCAGGGCAACTAATCGGTTTGAATAGTTCTTGGCCATGGTGAGATCATGAGTAATAACCATAATTGTCTTGCCGTTTTTCGATAAATTATAGAGTTTATCCATAATCATATACCCTTGATTTTCGTCGAGTCCCGAGGTAGGTTCATCGGCAATGATAAATTTCGGATCACTGACGAGAATGGAGGCTAGTGCCAAAAGCTGGCGCTGGCCGCGGCTTAAGCGCTGAGGATGCATTTTCTTGTAGTCTAACAATCCCACAAATCTTAGACATTCATCAATTTTTTGTTCTATGACTTCATTTTCTTCACCTCTTAGTTTGAGTGAAAATCCAACCTCTTCTTCCAGGGTGCTGGCAAAGATCTGATAGTCGGGGTTTTGA
>JAUZPJ010000392.1 GCA_030706025.1 Bacillota bacterium
CTTGAGCATTTTTATACGCAGCCTTCTGTACCCCTTTTAAAACAGAACGCCCATTCCTTACACCGTTCTATCCTCTTGCCATGGTCACCGTATTTGGGGTCATAAGAATATTGTTTCAGCAAATCGCAAGGGAAGTCTTGACAATTGCCGCAATGCTCCAAAGCTCTGAGTTCACAGCAGGATTTGATCGAACACTGTTCTGCCCAAAAAGGTTTCGTTATATTTGTACAACCATTACAATTCATGGGCTCTTTAAATTTGCACTTGCTGCATAAAACTCCACATCTTGACTCAATCATTGTAAAATTCCACACCTTCTAGTATAGGCTTCATGCTCGATTTTAATGGCCTGCTGAGAGAGTTTTGGTCCATCTGGGCCAGTAAGCAGCAGTGCCTTATCGAACTCATTAAGTACCTTTCTGGTTTCTTCCGCGTTCGGAGCAAAGGGAGGATTTAAAGCATCCTTTTCATAAAAAGGGCATCCATATTTGCATTTCCATTGTACCCATTCGGATACTGTGATTGAACTCGTCTTAAAGCAGTTTCGCCCCTTGAACACCCAATTCTATTGCGTTTCTTCCTGATGACCGTCCTCGGTAGTAAAACGAGTTTCTACAGATTCATTTTGTTTATAATAAGGACACTTCTCCATTCGGCATCCATGTGGATGCCGTGTGATGTATGTACAGTTCATAGCTGGATCGGTCGTATCAAGAAGAGAGACATCAAAGAACTCTTGGGCAGATGCTACCGCTTCATTAAGGGCAGCCCTTACAAAAGCCTTACAACAACATGGACCGGCAAGCGCAGCGATAGCCCGAACAACATTACTAACGACGCTCATGGTTTTTGCCGTTTCCTGATCTTTAGGACACGCTGCGCCTAAAATAACGCTAAAGCAGGCTCCGATAGCCGGGGCAATACCACAAACACCAGTTAAACCGCAATATCCGCCGATGGCTTGTTTCTTAGTTCTTTGCAAAGCCTCGCGAATCTGATCGTCTGTTATTGTAAGTGTTCCTTCGTTTTTTAATGCTGCGAGGAAAGCTCCGGCTGCAATCCAAGCGTTCTCACACCCTAACATGGGCACTTCATCTTGATTCATGAGGCGTTCAGCAATTGTAAAGGGATTTTGTTCCTGCGCTGTTTGAATATCCTTCAGAATGGAAGCAAAGAGATTCTTTCCGTGACAATCGTCACAAACGTAATGCCCATTAGGACAACAAATGTTGCCAATCTCGGTCTTTCCGCATTGGATACAAGTCATTTCTTTGCCTACGCTCAAATAGTCCAGTGGTTGAGCACAGATTAGGCAATTTTCTGTATTGGTCCCAGAAGGATGCTGACCAGCACCTGTTTTCGGTGCTCAGCAACTCGTTGCAGTTTGAGCGGTGGTTAATACTTCAACCATAACATTATCCCCTCACTCCATATTCTTTTCGCATTTTTCGGGCATGCCAATGGAAATAGTTAAGCCTTTTTTCTTATTAGATAAATTGCAAGAATCCCTACAATCATTAATGATCTTCCAGATCATTGGGGTTGTTATTCAGTAGTAATTAAAGCTTGCTCGGCTTTCTGCACGTGTTATCCCAACATTCGTTAAGACCTTTAAATGGTGTGATGTCAAGGGTTGCGAAAGCCCAGCAAGTTTAGCGATTTCTTCAAGATCGGTCCATACTCTACCAACCCTGCGGGATTCTTTGTCTTTCGATACAATGCTTTAGCTACCGTACCATCCCCTAAAGATAACTTGAATATCCAACGTTCTGAAATATTACTTGCAAAGTATAACACATTAAAACTTAAATCCAAGTTGAAGGTTAATGGATTTTATTTTATGGAAGAAGTTATTTAATAATGAGGGTGACGTTTACCTGCAAAAGACGTCTCGAAACAAGCGGCAAAGGAGACAACCCGGCCCCAACCGCTCCCGGCAGTCAATTTATTGACTAATGGACTACTATTCCATTTTTGAATTTCATCTCAGGAAAACTTCCACCGGCTATCTCATTTTCTGGTATAGCTTCTTCAATTCTTTTGATATCATTTTCGCTGAGACTAATATCCAGAGATTGAATAGCATCTTGAAAATGAGGCAGCTTACTAGCACCAATGAGTGGAATTATATCTTCTCCTTTGGATAACAACCATGCGTAAGCAAGCTGTGAAACAGTCGTTTTCTTTTCTACAGCTATTTCAGCCAATTTATCGACAAGGCGAACATTTTTTTCAATATTCTTTTCAAAAAACAAAGGAATATATCCGCCTTTGTTACGTTGAATACGTTCTCTTGTCCAGGTCCCACCAAGCATTCCATGGGCTAATGCGCCAAAAGCGACAACACCGATCCCCAATTCCCGTGCAGTTGGCAAAATATCCTTTTCGATATTACGGTTAAAAAGAGAATATTCGACTTCTACAAAACTAATTGGATGAGTTGAATGAGCCTTTCTTAAAGTCTCTGCTCCAACTTGGGTAATTCCTATTTGTTTCACGTATCCAGCCTTAACCATATCGGAAATGGCTCCTATAGTCTCTTCAACAGGGATACCTAGGTCAATTCTTCCAGGCTGATAAAGATCGATATAGTCAACATTTAATCGTTTAAGTGAATGAGTCAAATAGTTCTTTATCGTTAGAGGTCTTACATCCAGACCATACATTGAGCCGTTAGGAGCCATTAATGCTCCAAATTTTACTGATATAAAAACCTTGTCTCTTTCGTAATCCCTGAGGGCTTCGCCAATCAACAATTCACTTTGACCAGAACCATAGA
>JAUZPJ010000393.1 GCA_030706025.1 Bacillota bacterium
AAGGTATCTAATGGTCAAACATTAACGGTCGATGCCTTGAGTGGTATGATGTACGTCGGCTCGGTGAGCATTCTTTAAACGGTAGTTATTATATTTATAAGAGATCTATGAGGGAACAAGGGGATAGGTTCTTCGTTTCGCAAAAAGGCGCACGAGGAACCTGTCCCTGTTTATTAAAGAGACATTATTGTTTAACGTTCTTTTCGAAAGGGCATACGAGGCGAGTATTGAACACGATTCGATAGTTCGGCAGAAGAGTTGATTCCTTTCTTAGATAAGAAACGCTGCATCCCCATCGGCATTGGACGTTCAGCTTGGTTGAGGAACTCCGTGTTTGCTCCCGCGTTTGGGCTCCCACCTTCTCCAACGGCTTGATTTTGATTTATGATTCGATTTCTCCCTAAAAACATATTAATATTTGCACCCCCTTACTTTCCATTATATGCCATGAATGTTGCGTTTGTTTTTCGATTACCGATTTTTCATTTTTGGCTCATTCATGTCATGCAGGAACTTGTTAATAGTAATCTTGATCTTCATCAGTTCTTGTTTTAGTCATTGACAAGTTTATTGATAATAAATTATTGTTTTGGTGAGGTGAAAAGTATTGGCTACTCGAATGCGTTTTGTGCATTGTGGCGGATTTCAAATCGATAACCCCTTATGGGAGGGACCAGAGGAGTGGGCAACTTTTCGTAATGAAGATTTATGGCATACATTTGAGGCTGTCCTCAATCTTTGTCGGACGGAAAAAGTTGATTGCCTTTTTATATCAGGGGATTTATTTGAACAGGAATATGTGCGCAATGAGACAATCAAATGTGTAGTGAAGAAACTAGCCCAACTTAAGGGAACAAGAATCTTCATTGCCCCGGGAAAAAAGGATCCACTTGTTAGCACATCGGTTTATCGCTTAGCTTTATGGCCGGACAATGTGCATATCTTCTCTAAAGGTATTAGCTCTGTGAAAATTTCTACCTTAAATGTGACAATATATGGAGCAGGATGGACTGCTTATCGACAAGAGGTCCCTTTCCTAGACGGCTTTCACACTACTAATGACGGAACGTATCAGCTCATGCTTATTCATGCTGCGGTTAATACAATTGAGAATCAAAATACAAAATTCCGTACGATCATGCCAGAACAGATTGCCGCGAGTGGTTTAGATTACCTAGCATTAGGGTATCAAGAGGAGTGGAGCGGAATCCTACAATCCGGAAGAACCTTTTGGGCTGATTGCGGTTCACCTGAAGCTCGAAGTTTTCGTGAGAAAGGTCCCCATGGTGTTGTAATAGGAGAGATTAATGATGAAAGATCAGCTAGATTTGAGTTCCGCGAACTAGGTCAGCGTCGCTATGTTGAAAAAGGTTTTTCAGTGCCAACAGACATTGAGGTACTTGCGAAAAAAATCTTGGCGGAGACATGCATTTCTGAACAGCAAAGAGATTTGTTCAGGATTAAGTTGTCAGGAGCTGTTTCGAAAAAAGAAGCTGCGGATAATGTTCAACGACTAAAAAAGCTTTTAGCGAATAAGATTTCTTTTCTTGAAATTGTATCTGATGAAAGGGAATTAGCCAAATCCGTACTACAAGTACCTACTTCTTTTTCTCAGAGGGCTATTGACGCAGAAGACTTTCCCACTTTGCAGCAAGTTTTTTGTGATCATTTGAGTGAGCGACTTGCTACTGCGGAAAACGATGAGAAATTAGAGCACTGGAATCTAGTTCGGAAAATTGGGCTAGCAGCACTTGAGCAGGGGCGAGAAAACCATGAGGATTGAACGAATAAGAGTAACTAATCTAAAAGAGTCGGGTAACATCGATTGGACGTTGCCGCCAGGCCCGACTTGCTATTTTTTAGGGAAAAAAAGCAGTCAAAGAGTGCTTAATTTTCTACTCAGAGTTTTCTATAATTATGAAACTCCTTCAACTCCCGTGGACTTAAATAGCCAGGGATCAATAGAGGTTTGGGTGTCTAGAGATAATTCCCGTTATCATATTCATCAATCAATCACTCAAATGGGCGACGATAGTCTAGAGGGCTCTCCAACGTTGGTGATCGAAGATGAGAACAGAATTAGTGTGTCCTTACCTAATTCAACAACGTTAGGGGAGTTTTTATTTCGGGTCAAGTCTAGTGCTTTTCTGCAGGGAGGGGTTATAGAATGGCCACTGCAAAGTGACGGGGATGATTTATTAGGGCTCGTTCGAAACCTCCGAAATGGAGGAGATGAAAAATTCTCTTTGGCAAAGGTACGAGATTCAATATCAGGTGCACTAAAAAAAGTGAACAATCAAATGGGGAACATGGTGTTTGTTAAGGCCGAGTATGACACTCTGCGGCGTGATTGGGAAATTGCGCACCGCCAGCGAGAAGAGCAACAATTACTGTTGATTGAACTTAAAAATCTGCAAGAACGAGAAAGGATCTTAGATGAAAGGTTGATCGCAGCGGCAAAACTAGAAGAGCGTATTGACGTACTTACACAAAACCCGGATTATCGGGAGTTGCGTCAACTTCAAGTTGAGGTGACTCGGTTAAAGGACCTCTGTCGGGATTCGGAGGTTGATTTGTTAGACCTTACCCATAATTCCCTAGTTGATTGGACTATGGTCGAAAGACTACGAGAAGAATGCATAGAATGGGCAAATTGTGAAAAACAGGTAGAACATATAACGGCCAAAGTCAAAAAACGGGAGGAGTATATCAATGAACTAGGGAGCTTTCTTAAATCGTCTGGATATCGAGACTTGGATGAAGACGCTGTTGAAC
>JAUZPJ010000394.1 GCA_030706025.1 Bacillota bacterium
GGTGAACAGAAATGGTTATATGGTGGGTAGTTGGGCTATTAGGTTTCTTAGGGTTTTTGGTTGCATTATTGCGATTGATCGTAGTCCCTGTAGCAGCTTAATGGTTTTTGCCTAGGTTGAATGCCTAGGCTTTTTATATTGGACCCGATATTCCTCTAAATATTATTAGATTCATCCCACCCAAGCACATCACTTAACCGCCACAGTTCCTCTTTGCCAAGCCGGTTACGCCCTTCCTTACTTTTGGAATTACCCCTTGGCTTCTATTCATCATCTCTACTTCGAACAAACCGGCGGAGGTTAGCATCCCGCTTCCAACCAGTTTGGTCTTTTGGCTTGAAACACCTCACGATTTCACTTAAGGATCTTTACATAACTAGTACGCTCACGTGGACCGTCAAATTCACAAAAATAAATGCCCTGCCAGCGGCCCAAGAGCAGTTTCCCTTTATGAACAATGACAATTTGGGACGCCCCTACAGTGCTGGCTTTCAAGTGAGCGGCGGAGTTACCCTCGTTTGTAAATGAATCTCATGAATCATAGTTGTTCTCCAATACATCTCATTATACCATCTAGATATTTCTGTCCAGCTTGTTCTTATTGCTTACCTGATTCTGTTCAATATGGCCAATTATTGATACCACCTAAATCAAAGACATTAATATAGCCCAGATTGGCAAATTCTTGGGAGGCAACAGCGCTCCGATTTCCACTCCGACAATAAACAAAAATTGCTGCATTCTTATCCTTAAGTTTATCACTTGCTTGGTTCTTGATGTCATTGACCGGGATTAATATGCTCCCAGGGATACGCTTTTCCAGGTTTTCCTCGCTAGTCCTAACATCAAGCAGAACTATACCCTTCTCTGATTCCAACCGCTTTTTTGCTGTTTCCGAAGAAATTGTCTGATAGGATGCTTGTTTTTCAGATTGGACATGTGAACACCCCACTATGTTAAGGAAACTAAAAGCTATTATGAATAGGAGTAATAGAATAAATGGGGGGTCTTTTTGCTGTACAATTACGCAAAATACCCTTGTACCCCTACCCCGTACATCATATATTCGCGTAAAAGTATACCCCCGGGGGTCCAAAATATGTTGATTTCATTCGTGCAAGGAAACATAAAATACACTGTAAAATTTCCCCAAAACCTAAAAACCGCTGATACCAAGCTATGCGCGCTCTATCACTACGACTGTCTCAACATGCCTCGGGTGCGCGATTTGTCGGTTTAGAAAACACATCACATTGTCGAATTTCTCTTCAAGTAAAACTTTAGGCCTTAGAAACTATGCCGCTTTAGTATAATCTGTATAATCAGGCGTATACCATTTAATCTCTACACTTTTCTTACCGTTCCCGTCCTGGGAATTATACTGTATCTCATCTCCAGATATCGGATTTAAATTTAATAATAAGCAAGTATTGCTAGGATCATTTACATAAAAGGTTAGTCCACGGATATCGTCTATTGAAGGAACACTCGAACCTAAAACTGGATCGTCTATGGAATTTATATTAATGTAGGTCTTACCGTCTAACTGTACAACCGAATAGTGAACATATTTATCGCTTCTAGCATAATCCAACAAACGGGTAGTGCGAGCAACAAGTATTTTTCCCTCATCATTATAAGTTTTTAATAAATGAAGTGTTTGAATTCCTTCTTTGGTAAAAGGAAACCCATTACTCCCTTTACCTAAATGTTGTGTAACAACCGAATACTTTCCTTCGTGAACAAGTTGATCCAACCGCGTTTTGGTAATTTGCCTAGAGATAAATTGAGTTTCCCAAGTCCAGTCAATCTTTCCTTTATTTAATTCATTTGTATAACGATAGAATCCCCATACATTTTGACCGTCACGTAAATGAATGGGAAACAACGGGTCATCGTAGCTGAACTGATTTCCGCCGATGGAATTCCAAACATAACGTATCCCATTTTTAAGCGTCAAGTCTGTATGGTAATACGGCGATTTAGGGTTATCCCCTTGCTGATATTTAAAAAGGGTATGAGAATTATACACCCCAAAATTCTGAGCATTGGTTTCGGTCCCATGGTTAATCCAAATTTCAGGTTTAAATCCGCTCTGATTCATCGCATTCCATGCGGCGACCGCTAAACCGCGTGTAAATTTAATTGAATGATCATTTCGGGAAAAGTCTCCAAAGGTATGCAATGAATCAATCCATCCAATTTTAAAGTAATGAACTATCTTCTTTGAATCCTTTAGCTTTTTGGGATCAACACCTTGGAAATAGGACATCGAATATTCAACAGAATGTCCATCTTTATCAACTTTTTCCGAGGTGTCATTTGCTATGTATAACCATGTGGAATCTCCAATATCTAATCCTAAACCTACCCCATAAGGTGTTTGTTCTTTAGTATTTAAAAATCTATGATACTCTTCAAACTCCTCTAACGTAGTCATATCCGCATCTGATGAAATAGCTAACATGGCTTTAAAAGGATAGGGGAATTTCCTTAGTAAATCCGGGTGCTTTGCTGAATTTGCTCCTTGGAGAGCATTTTTTACAGCGTCGGGAATTCTAGCGGTTATGGACCGAGTTGTTGTATTCCCTATTGCCTTACTACTCGTCATCTTTTCAGTGTATTTAAGCAATATTAAACAAATAAGAAGCAATAAGAACGTAAATGCAATTAACGTAATTTTAGATCTTCGTCTACGTCTCATTGCACGATGCCAAGCTCTGGAATGCTCTGTCACTTTTTGCTCCTCCCTCAC
>JAUZPJ010000395.1 GCA_030706025.1 Bacillota bacterium
ATTCGGACCGAGATAATTCCGCAGAATCGGGAACGAATTTTTGCGGCCTTGGCAGATATGGTGCAAAATGAATTGCTTTCGCAAGAAGTTCTTAGCCGTAAACTATCTGAGTGGGATTTTTCCAGCGTATTGATAAGAATTCTGAGAGAGAAGGATGTTCAAGAAGCGTTGAGTCTTATGCTGGACAATTTATTTGGAGATGTTGTCACTCAACTGGGCCCTTCGGAATTTAAGCGACATGCTTTGAGTTTGTTACAAGAGAATTCAGAGAGTATTAATCTCTCCCTGACTCTTGCCGAGCTAATCCAATTCACAATAAAACACGGAGATGTTGACCGGGTATTGACAGGTATCTGTCAAGTGATCTGCGAATTTGTGGACCAACCAGCGGTAAGTATTGCCCTTCAGGAAATGATGGGTGCAGCCTTGATACGGTATGCAGGCGACAATCCCACGCGCAAAATGGTCAGCAAGTTCCTTCCTTCGCCTGATGTTTTGGCGCAAGGTATTCAAACTAAGGTCAAAACTATGTTACTAGACGGCACTGTGGAGCGGTGGTTAAAGGATTCGTTGCTTCGTTTTGTGTTGGACATCAAAACAAAACCCTCGCTTCAGGAACGACTTAATTTCATTTTCTTCAAGGCGTTAGAAGAGGGATTCGCGGCTTTCATGGGGACAAGCTCTGAAAAGCCGCTTGCATTAAACAAGCGGCTTCTTGCTAATTTAAATAAAAATTGGATTAATTACCTAGGGAAATTTGAACAAAGCCTTAACCTGAGGAAGAAACTAGATCAAGGGGTTAAAAGTTTCCTTGAAAAACAGATTGGAGATCACCACAGTGCAATCGGGCGAATGGTTCGTGAAGGGTTAGAACCGCTGACGAACGATATGCTCGTAGAGTTAATTGAGGAAAAAGCGGGTAATGATCTGCAAATGATCCGTATTAACGGGTCGGTAGTCGGTGGTTTAGTCGGAATGTTTCTCTACGTCCTAGGGGTGGTGTTCCGATGAATTATAAGAGAAAGGCTGATATAACCCTAGCTGCTGTTTTCGGTTTCTTCTTTGTTGCAGCAATATTTGAGCATTTCAACCCAAGTAGTTTCGTTGTTAGGTTAATATATTTTGTTTCAGAGGCGGCCTTAGTAGGTGGGATTGCTGATTGGTTTGCGGTAACAGCGATCTTCAAAAAACCGTTAGGATGGGGCTTTCATACAGCCTTGATTCCGCGCAACCGGGAAAAGGTCATTGAAGCAGTAGCTTCTATGGTGCAAAAAGAGCTCTTGCGTGTCGACGTGATTCGCAAGAAGATAGAGAGGATTCCCTTCATTGATACCTTGATTTGCTATGTGGAAAAGCAAGGCGGGGCGGTTAGTTTAACGGACAAGCTTACGGGATACGTTCGGCGGTATGCGGAAAAACAGAAACCGGATGAACTTGCGGAGAGGCTCGCTAGGTATATTCGCTTGAAAGCTAAGACTTGGGAACTTACGCCAAAGGTACAGGAAGCTGGAGAATGGGCTTTAAAACAGGGGTATCTTGATCAAGGGCTAGATCGTCTGGTCGAGAGTATGTGGGATAAAGTTTCAGAGGGAGAAACACGCCAGGTTATTTTGCGTTACCTTGAGGAAATCAAAGAAGAAAAAGTAAGCAATGGTGGTTCGATCTTACGTACTCTGATGGGCTTTGTAGAGATGTCAGACGGATTAAATCTTGATGATGCAGCAGATGCCATGCAAATTGAGTTGCTGTTGACCTTGCGTAATTTGCAAGATCATCAGCATCCCCTGCGTGTTTCCTTAAAAGAAACGTTGTTGAACTCCGCAGCAAGAATTACCTCGGATCCTGGGTTTGAGACCCAAGTTGAACAGTTGAAGAACGATGTATTGGACGACACTTTGTTGGAAAGGGCGCTGGAAGGCATTCTCAAGACAGCCTTAAATGTTGCCGCCGCTCCTTCAACTTCTTTGGAACCGAATGCACTATATCAGATCTTGTATCCGCTTGTTGAAAAATGGTGGGTTAACGTTCAGGAAAATACGGCGCTTCGGGAAACGTTCAATTCATGGATCGTGGATACGTTATGCCGGGTGATTCAAAATGAACATGATATGATTGGTAATATGGTTAGGGAGACCCTCAGTGCATACACGGATAGGGATCTTAACCAATTTGTTGAAGAGAAAGCGGGTAATGACCTACAATGGATCCGAATTAACGGTTCAATGATCGGTGGAGTCGTAGGGCTCATCTTATTTTTATTATTGGAGTTTATCTATACTCCTATTATTGGTCCGATGTTAACGCCGGTTATAGCCCAGTTTATACGTTAAGTACTCGATTGGTGGAACATAAACATGCTGTCTAAGTTTAGGAAAAATTGGTGAGCAAAGCTATGGCGCTTTGAGCAACTCTTAAAGAGTAGCTTAAAGCGTCATTTATTTGGTGAGGAATCGAGGCAATATGTTATACAAGGATAGTGTAAGTGCACTCAAGTTTAGTAGATGGGATAATTTGGTAACAAATAGTTGACCGTGTGCGTATCTTATATTAGATCAGGTAAGTACTGGATGAAAGGGGGACTCGAAATGGCATTTGGTGCTGGCAGAGCTGGTTGTGGTGGTGGCCTTGGAGCTGGTATTGCAGTTGTAGTGGTAATTATTTTGCTTCTTATAGCAATGGGAATAGTATTCTAAATTTGTAGAAGGAGGTATGCAGTATGTACGGATATGGCGGTGCATGCGGTTG